>JAUMWR010000025.1 GCA_030529545.1 Buchananella hordeovulneris | reverse complement strand
CCTGCTGCTGGAAGGGGTTCTGGTACGGGGCCGGGCCAGCCTGCTGCTGCTGGAAGTTCAACGCCTGGCCGGTCATGCCAACACCGAAGCCCATCATGGCCATGTTCCCGCCGCCGTTCTGGCCGGCGGCCTCAAAGCCGCGCGCCACAGACTGCTGCAGGAAGGAGCCACCGCGAGCGCCAGAGAGGGCGTCGGCCTTCTTGACGTCGCTGAGCAGGGCGCGGGTGTCCTCGTCGTACTCGATGGCTGCAATGGCAACGGACTCGATGACCAGACCACGCTGGCTGTACCACTGGTAGCCTTCCTCGACGGCGGCGGAGAGGGACTTGGCAAAGCCCAGGGAGTCGGACTGGATCTTGGTGATGCGGTTGCCCTTGGACGGGTCGTTCGTGTAGAGCGAGAACGCCGGGGCCAGGGAGGAGACGACCTCGTTGAACAGCTGGCTCGCGGCCGGGTTGTCCATGTCAGAGAAGTCGAAGACTGGGCCGCCCGGGGTCAGGTAGTGCAGCGGCACGAACTGCTTGACGAACAGGATCGGGTCCGTGATGCGCAGCGTGTAGGTACCGCGGGTGATGGCGCCAACCTGGGCACCCAGGTAGGCGTCGTCCCAGTAGATCTCAGACTGGGTGCCGAAGCGGTTGTTCGGGATCTCCTTCAGGTTCACGTAGTAGACCGCCGCCTGTGCGCCGGGCTGGCCACCGAACTTGAAGCGCTCCCAGGATTGCTTGATCAGGGAGGAGACGATCCCGTCGCCGGCGAACAGGGACTGCGCCTGCGGGGAGTCGGAGCGGTACTCGTAGCCGCCCGGCTCGGCAATGAAGCCGGTCAGGCCACCCTCCTGGAAGGTCAGGACACCAAAGCCCTCGGGCACCACGATGCGGGAGCCGTTGGAGATGATGTTGGAGGAGCCGTGGATGTTGGAGCCACGGCCGGCGTTCTGTCCCTGCGGTACGCCTGGGAAGATCGCGGCGGTGGCGGGAATGCCCGCAGGAGGCGTGATGAAATCAAGCCACTGATCCGCGAACGTGCCGCCGATGGCACCCGCAAATGCCTTGATGAATCCCATGCTGGAACCCTTTCTTAAGGTAGGGGAAGTGCTGCAGTTGTGTCACAGCACACTCTGAGACTACTGCAACAACCTTCCTTTACTGCATCATTAGACAACCAGCATCAAGCCTGCGGCGTAATCACGCGTGTTTGTGGAGGTTGGAGATGAGCTTCAGCGCACCGAATGGCCCCGTACAGTCGGGAGAGGGCTACATGCCGCCTGCCTTGCCAGGTTCCGAACCGTATCGCGTCGATGATCCGCGACTGGGGCAGGCGAGTTTCCAGCCCCCGATAGGAGAGAGCCAGGGTAGCGGGGTGTTCCAGCCTCCGGTAACGGGCCCAGCGGGGGGTGGAGCGTTCCAGCCACCGGTCTCTCCTCCGATCCCGGCCGTCAATCCCACTACGACGCCGACTCGGAAGACGTTCTCCTTCTTCAAACGCCAGTCCAGGGTCGCCACGCCGGGCAGCGGGAACCCGAACGGTAGGGGCAAACGCTCTTTCGCGATTATCGCTCTGCTGGTTGGTGCAGGGATCTTTGCGTTGCTAGCTTTGCTGTTCGCCGGTGCGGCCCTCGGGCAAAGGTACTGGCCCAGTGCTCAGCCTGCGCCAATCGTATTTCCGGAGGCGACAAGTGTGCCTCAAGAGAAAACGTCGGAACTGCGTATGCCTGACCTTTATGGACTTGATGAGCAGGCAGTAATGCTGGTTCTCCAAGACCATGAGCTGGCCGATGTTGAGGTGAAGAAGGAAGAGCGGCCAGCGCCTGGGGAGTCAGGCCTCGTGATGGAACAAAAGCCGGCCGCTGGTAGTGAGATAGATGGTGTCAAAACGGTCAGCATTGTGCTCACAGCACCGATGGATACGCCAGACTTTGTTGGCAAGCCCTCCGGAGAAGCAATTAAAACTCTAGAGGGTATGGGGATCTTTGTAAGGATTAAGCGCACCGTAACAGGGGAGAAGGCCCCGGGGACTGTGCTAGGTACAACACCTAAAGCCGGAGAAGCGTTAACCGCCGAGGTCACCGTTGAAATCGCCGACCCGGGAGAGTCCATATATGTTGGCGCCACAAACACCATTCGCGACCGGGACGGGTACTGTGGTTTTAGTACCGGAGACATCAAGGCCGGCGGTGTAAAGGTTCAAGTATACGGTTACTGTGAAGGGGGGAAAGACGTCTCCCGAATCCACCTCACTCCGGGTCGCAAGGCTTCCTTGTTGCAGTTCGAAGTGGCTATATCAGACGAATCGAAGGGCGCGTCGGCAAACGTAAAAGTCTATGCCGACGGTCACGTAATCAAGGAACTAACTGTCGAGCGCGGGAAAACCGAGCCAGTCACGTTGCAAATAGACAGCGCATTTGATCTCACTGTTGAAGTAACTGGCCCAGAACGCACTGTCGTAGTGTTTGGGGGTATGCGCTATGCCGCTGAGCCGCAAAATCTTGGAGACCTCCAATGAGGCGAATAGTTTCCTCCTTAGCCATTCTGATGCTTGCGCTCATGCCGTCGGTGGCCCTGGCCGCAGGCAGTCAGCAGGGCGAAGATGCGGCAGCCACGCAAACATATCCGCATGAGCCCGAACCGGAACCCACTCCAAAATTCCCGGGTGCGCGCACCGATGGTGGACCCCTGGTGGTCGTGATGGACACTTCAGGTTCGATGGCCGAAGAGGATAGACAGCATCCTGGCCAAACGAAGCTCGAAACCGCGAAGAAGGCGGTCAATGAGCTCCTTGGAGAATCCAACGTTGCGTTTGGGCTGGTGACATACCCCAGTGGTGCTACCGGAGAGGTTCTCCCGGAGATCGACAATTGCGAAGCCGGGCGAGTGCTGCTAGTTCCTGAAGTGCGAGATCGCGGCGAGAACACTGCGATCGTTAACGCGATGACCGCCGACGGCGGTACGCCAACGGGTCCTGCACTGAAAGGAGCGGCCTACTGGCTATCGCAACGGGGGTATAGGTCAGCCACGATCGTGCTAGTCACAGACGGCATGCATAACTGTGGACAAGACCCTTGTGAGGCTGCGCAAGAGGTCGTGGATAGTGGCATCGAGTTGCGTGTTCATGGAATCGGGCTCACGGGCGACAAGTCGGTAGAGGAATCGCTCGCGTGCATTGCCAACAAGACCGGGGGTGTTGCTGTCACCGGTGTGGACGTTTCCGATTTGAAAACCACGATTGAAGAAACGCGTGGGGATGGATTCTCCATGGCGGTAAATGCGCCTACGCGTGTCTACCCGTTAGGCAGAAGCTCACTGACGCAAAGGATACTCGTCGATCTGCGGAACGGGGGAGCGTTGAAAAAGGACGTCTTCCTAAACTTCTCTGCCAAAGACAGTAAAGGTAACCCGGTACTAGTTGCACATCCCTTCCCGGTCTTCAGAATGGGAACCCTGAGGCCGCACGAATCTCGTAAGGTCGCAATTACGCTCTACCCTACCGAAGCAAACATTGGCGTAATGAAATGGGACATCGCAGTATCTGCGGGGACGCGCTATAGCGCGGTAATTGCTGGTCACAGGGTTGGAGTCCCCGACGTGCTGGCTGAGGATAGTGGAGAGATTGATGTAGTTGCGCCCGACGGGCAGATTCAGCTTTCTGGCATTCTCTCCGGAGCGAAGAACGTAGTGGTTATGGGAGACTCCTACTCTTCTGGAGAAAACGCCCCGCCTTACATCGCTGGTTCTGGCAACGAGCAGTGGGAGAACCGCTGCCATCGCTCTCAGCAGACTCACGCGGGTGTTCTTTTCCCCAACGCTACGATCATCGCGTGCTCCGGCGCTATCGCCAACGACTTCTATGGTCATCAACTGAAGGAGATAAACGGGCAGCACAAGCTAGTTGTGCCTCAGTTTAAGGCTCTTCAGGATTTGGCTGCACCCCCAGACCTGGTGGTGATGTCTGTGGGCGGAAACGACTCTGGATTTTCCTCAGTGGTGACTCAGGTCTTGGCGAGCGACTCGCTCCCGAAAACGCCCGGCGTGATGGAGAAGTTCATCCCTGCTGACTTGTCCGAACGTGTAGCCAAGGTACTTGCGGGCATCGACGGCATAGTCAATAGCGTCGGCAATATTGCAAAGCGTGGCGGCAAGATAGCGCCGATTTTGGTGATTCCTTACCCGAACGGGGTGAAGGGTGTAACTGGGCATGGCGTTTGTGCTGGCGATATTAAGAAAGATGAGCTGGCGTTTCTTGAAAAGTTCCAAGACCGCGTTAACTCCGGTGTTCGTCAGGGGGTGGCAAGAGTTAGCTCGCGCCCCATCTTTTACGTGGAGAACGTGGTAAATGCGTTCTATGGCTACAGTGTTTGCGGGGATGCGGCTCCATTCAAGGTTGTAGGGGCGTTTGAAGGTTGGCTTGCTGCTCCAGAACGACAGCAAGAGCTTTACCATCCAACTGCTGGCGGTTATCGGTTGGAGGCAGAAGCGATTGCTGCGTGGGCGGCCGAAAACTCTGCCATCGACCTTTCCAATTATGGTCCGGCGGCCGTTCCAGCTATCTCGCTGAGCTCATTTGAGACCTCGGTGCATTACTTTGCGCGCGAGTTGTTGAAGAAGGCTGGCTTCAAGGACGCTGCGGATCGTGGCTCTTACAGCTTCAGGTGCGAAATGAGTGGCGAGCCGTGGTGGAAGCCTAAGCCTGAAGACGACAAGATCTGTAAGTTAATGAAAGACTTTGATCTTACGTACTTCGAGGTTCGCTCAGATCCTGTTTCATTGGGGGTTTATGAGACTGGCGCAGACTTGAAATCCCTCACCGTGACCCTCCCGCACGATCTACCGCCTGGAGAGCACAGCCTGTACTCGTACGGCGTCGACGAAACGGGTTTCTCTGAGCCGGAAATCACCCCGATCTACGTGCCTAGTGAAGCTGACCAACGGGCCTTGGTCTTCTACTTCTATGCGGTTGTGTGTACCGGGGTGGCTTTGGTACTTGCGCTTGCAAGCTTCGTGTTGACCTGGGTGCGCAAGCGAAGGGTGAAGGCTGGCAAGTAGCGCTCGTTTCCATGGACGGCAGCGTGGGCTCCAGGCTGGTGAGGGCGTTACGACGCTATCCAGCCAGAGCGGGCTCCAATTGCACTTCGGGATTGCGTCGGGTTGAGCGCGGTTGTTAGGCCCCCTTGACGTCGGTGCTATCGCCTCCAGGGCGCGGAAGGTGCACTGGAGGCAGTGGATGTCCTGTAACCGGAGGGTCAAACAACGGCTGACCCTGATTGTGGGGTGTGATCGCCGCCCTCGTGGTGCGTCGGGCCCCGCGCAGCCCGGCGCGCTAGAGTTAGCACTCTGGTAGGGCGAGTGCTGAAGGGGGGGCCAGGTGCAGGGCAAGGACCGCGCGGATCTCGAAGCGCAGGAACCCGTTTCCGGGCGTCGCCTGGAGGTCCTCAAGGCGATCGTCTCTGACTACGTGCACACGCGCGAACCCGTGGGCTCGCGCGCGATCGTTGAGCGCCACTCCCTGGACGTCTCCCCGGCCACCATCCGCAACGACATGGCGGCCCTGGAGGATGCCGGCTACATCCACCAGCCGCACACGAGCGCCGGCCGCGTGCCCACTGACAAGGGCTACCGCCTCTTTGTGGACCGCATCGCCGCAATCAAGCCACTTTCTCCCGCCGAGCGCCGCGCGGTCGATGCCCTGTTCTCCCAGGCAGTGGATTTGGACGACGTTGTGCACCGCACCGCCCGGTTACTGGCCCAGCTCACCCAACAGGTGGCGGTGGTGCAGTACCCCACGCTAGTCCACGCCTGCGTGCGGCACGTCGAGCTAGTAGCGCTGGCGGAACGTCGTCTCCTCATGGTTGTCATCACGGACTCCGGCCGCGTGGAACAGCGCTTCATCGAGGCGGAGGTGGGAGAGGCAGAGCTGCTGGCATTGCGCACCCACCTCAACGTGCTCTGCGCCGGCCGTTCCGCCCGGCAGCTTGGGAACGTGGGCGCGGAGATCGAATCCACGGTGCCGCCGGGTTTGCGCGCGGTCACTGCGGCGCTGGTCAGGGAGGTCGCGGCGGTGGCCGAGGGCGAGACCGAGGAGCGCGTCGTGGTGGGCGGCACCGCCAACCTGGCCCGCTGCAACACGGACTTCCGGCGTACCATCTCGCCGGTCCTGGAGGCGCTGGAGGAGAACGTCGTCCTCCTGCGCCTGTTTACGGAAATGGATCCCTCCAGCATCCAGGTGCGGATCGGGGCGGAAACGGGCCACGAGGAGCTGGCGGAGACTTCCCTGGTCTCCGCCGCTTACGGCGCGCAGGACGCCGTGGCCCACCTGGGCGTGGTGGGGCCCACCCGCATGGACTATCCGGCCGCCATGGCAGCCGTGCGGGCTGTCGCTAGCTACTTGTCGAGGTTCTTGGGCGCCCACAACCTGTGAGGCGAATAAAGAGGAAAGATGACGGACTACTACGAGGTTTTGGGCGTCGAACGCGACGCCACTCAGGCGCAGATCAAGAAGGCCTACCAGAAGCTGGCCCGCCAGTACCACCCGGACCTAGCCGGGCGCTCTGAGGAGAACGAGGCGAAGATCAAGGAGATCAACGTCGCCTACGAGACCCTGTCCAACCCGGAGAAGCGGCGCGAGTACGACAACCCCACGCCACAGGGCTTTGGCGGCTTCGGCGACATCTTTGAGACCTTCTTCCAAGCGGCCGGCGGCGGGCGGCGTGGCCCAATCCCGCGCGGCCAGCGAGGCCGCGACTCCCTCACCCACGTGCGCCTGACCCTGGCGGAGGCCGCGTTCGGCGTGGAGAAGGAAATCTCCCTGGACACCTACGTGCGCTGCGGCCAGTGCTCCGGAAGCTGCTGCGCGGCGGGCACCTCACCTGTCACCTGCTCCGTCTGCCAGGGCAGCGGCTCGGTGCAGCGCATCGCCCGCACCATCATGGGCCAGATGATGACCACCGCAGCCTGCTCCGAGTGCCAGGGGTATGGCACCGTGATCGCCTCTCCCTGCAGCGAGTGCGCCGGGCAGGGGCGCGTGCCGTCGCGCACCACGCTCAAAGTGGCCATCCCCGCCGGCATGTCCGAGGGCACCCGCATCCGCCTGCCCGGCCGGGGCGAGGCTGGACCGGGCGGTGGGCCGGCCGGTGACCTGTACGTGGAGATCGTGGAGATCCCCCACCCCTCCCTAGAGCGGGCAGGGGAGCACCTGCACGCCTTCGTCTCCATTCCGCTCACCGCCGCCGCGCTGGGCACCGTCTTCCCGCTGGAGACCCTGGACGGGGAGCAGGACGTGGAGATCCCGGCCGGCACCCAGACAGGCGCGGAGATTCGCCTGCGCGGCCTGGGCGTGACGCGCCTGCACCGCCACTCGCGCGGAGACCTGTTTGTGCACGTCGAGGTGGAGACCCCCACCGATTTGGACGACGCTCAGCGCGACCTCTTGGAGCAACTGGCCGCCCTGCGCGGCGAGGAGAGCGTACGCCCCTCCGCTCAGCGCCCCAAGGAGGGCTTCTTTAGCCGCCTGCGCGACGCCTTCAGCTAAGGAGTAGGTATGTCCCTGCCGGTCTTTGTGGTTAGCCCAGCCGAGTTCGCGGCCGCCGAGGGCGGGGCGCGCATCGACTTCACCGGCGCTGAGGCGCAGCACGCCGCCGCCGTGCGCCGCATCCGCGTGGGCGAGCGCGTCGACGTCGTGGACGGCGCGGGCGGTCGCGCCCGCGGCGCCGTGACCGACGTCAGCAAGCAGCGCGTCAGCGTCGAGGTGGAGGAATGGGGACGCGAGGCGGCGTCGTCCCCCCAACTGGTCTTGGTTCAGGCCCTGGCAAAGGGCGGCCGCGACGAGCAGGCGCTAGAGACCGCCACCGAGCTAGGCATCTCCCGCGCCCTGCCGTGGCAGGCCCAGCGCTCGGTGGCGGTGTGGAGCGGCCCCAAGATCCCCAAGGCGGTGGCCCGCTGGGAGGCGATCGCGCTCGCGGCGGCCAAGCAGTCGCGGCGCTCCTGGGTGCCCGCCGTGGACCAGCCGCGCTCCACCAGGGAACTGTGCAAGTGGATCCAGGCGGTCACCTCCCAGGGCTGGCTGGTGGCGCTGATGCACGAGGAAGCCACCGCCGCCCTCACCGAGCTGCCCGTGGCCGGCGACTGCCCCGGCGTGGCCCTGGTAGTAGGGCCCGAGGGCGGCATCGGGGAGGAAGAAACGGCCGCGCTCGTGACCGCCGGCGCACACCTGGTGCGCCTGGGCCCGCACGTGCTGCGTACCTCCTCTGCCGGCCCGGCTGGCCTGGCCGTGCTCGCCACCAGGCTCAACCTGTGGAGCGCGCGAGGGCAGTAGTCCGCCCACCTAGCCGGCTGCGCCGCGTGCGGCAAATACTGCATCGGGGTACATGCGACCGATTGGGGGCGTGGCACCGGTCGGTCGCATGTACCCCAACCGTACGCTTGTACGCCCGGTGCCACCCACGGGGGATCTTCACATATGAGGGCGCAGGGCGAGTGTGGACGGGGCGGCGTCGCCAAAAGGGACCCTCAGCCACCGGACCCGCAACACCGCGAGCACCGATGACAAGCCCTGCCAGTTACCGTCCCAGGAATTACCCACGCCCAAGCACTCGGCCCGCGCCCATCACTTACACCCTCAAATGTGGAAAATCTGCAATCTTTGCGTGAAATATCACCGTTAGCGGAAGGAGGGATCCTGTGTGGTGCCCGGCGGATCTGGCGCATCGCGAGTGGTGCGGTCAGTAGTTTCTGCAGTCTAGGAACTCGCCTTCGAACAGGGGACTGCCTGATGGGGAAAGAAAAGAGGAGGTTATGTCTTCCAGAAATTCCCCGGCCAGATAGGAGAATTCGCTAGCGATACTGTTGTATCGACCGATTGTGCGAATCGTAATCGGGACGATGCCCGTGGAGTAGTGGGCGAGGGTGCAGTACTTAGGGTCGAGCTGCTGGATGGTGTAGCCGTCCTTGACGTTTCTTGCCCACTTCATCCAGTCCAGTTCTCGCAGATTAGTCGCGGCCCTGTACCCCGCTCCGAGGTCGGCTGCGATCTGTTTTTCCAGAAGGGATAGTTCTGTGCTGGAGAAATCAAATCGGGGTGGGGCGTCGCGCTCGTAGGAGCCGAGAAGAAAATGTCCATCTCGATAGATGACCCGCATGCATGTCGAATGCGTGTGCCATACATCGTAGCCCTCTGGTACTGGAGAATAGCCAGCGTCCGGGCCTAGCTTGGAGATAAAGTTGAGCAGCTGCTCACTCAGTTGAAAGACCAAAGTTCTACGTAACCTTCCTCAATTAAGTCCCTCATCTTAATCGGGACATCGCCGTCCATTATTTTAAGTTGGGTTGCTCCACCCGGATAGCCCAGGCTAGGAGCTACCGTGGATACCTCCATAGTCCAGTCCGCAGGAATGTCTATGAGGAGCAGCTGGTGGTAGTCCAGGTCCAGGGAGGTAGTGGATGTGGCCCTAGCCTCGAAGCTGAACACCTTCCCGTCTTCGAGGGCACCAAACCAGCTACCATCGAAGTTACCAATTCGGTCGATGACGTCTCCGTAGCTGTCGATGTACTGGTTCACGCTCAGGGCTTGATCACTGCAGAGCACCTCTGCAGGGTTGGTCCACTTGAAGACATAGGGGCCTGGACCTGTGCGCAATAGGTCGTTCCACTCTTGGGCGTTGGCAATCTTTCGGCCAAGCCGGCTGCCATAAGGGGGCGTTTGAGGCCAGCAGGTAGCTTCCCTTAGCGCCGGGGCCAAGACTCTTGCCAGTGACGTAGCGGAACTTCTTGTTGACTGCAATACGCATGCTCTGGGCGGCGCCTTGCAGGCCAGCAACCATGCGGCGGAAGGCAGTTATTGGGTGGAAGAGCATGGTGTGCGCGGTCTTACACATTCCTTGCAGACCTCGGCCAATAGCACGCAGGCTCCCCCGTGCGAAGGTCACGAACGCGCCTTTGAGGCCTCCGGCTGCATTAATCGCTGCGCGAGGCCGCCCAGCGCCTTTAGTGAGGCTGCAGCCCCGCGCAGGCGGCCCAGGTCGATGCAGCCCAGACCGGCAAAGAACACGGACAGCAGGGCCTCGCCCCAAGTCTTCGCGCCGCCAACTGCGAGTCTGATGTTAGAAGGGGCGGCCCGGACCGTCCGGATTTGGCTGCCGCTCCCGCCTTAGCATGTCTTGGGCGCACTGGGGGCGTTCCGTCAACTGTTTAGCGTTGCCCGCCGGCTTCTGGTTGCTGGGCGATCATCGCGTCACCGTCCAGTGGGTGGTTCGCGCTGTTGTCGACGCGGATGCATTGACTCCCTCCCCTAGCGAATCGTCACCGCTCCGACCGTCAGTGTTGGTGGGTTTGGTTCTCGATCTATGGGGTGGCGTGCGCAATTAGTTGAGCGCTTAGGCAACCTGTCGAGAAGTTGGTGAATCAATTGAGAGCTTAGTGAACCAATTGCGGAGTTACTCACTGCGGTAACCCTTCGAAAGGTTCGCTAACCCCACAGTCGTTTGCGCAGGGCAGCGCATAGCGGCACCCAGTCGAGTCCACAGTGGTCAAACCGCACTGACGGCTACACCCTCATCTGTGAAGAGCTGGGAAATGCTTGCATCTTCGCGTGAAGTCTGGATGTTACAAGGCAGAGGTTGTTGACAGAATAAAGCTACTCCAATATCGTGTGCGCAACCCCACATCTGCTGGGGTTGAGGAGAATTTGATGGTGAAGCGGGTTCACATTGCTGCTGTAGGCATGGTCCTGTCTTGCATGATTATGCCGTTTGGGGCGGGTAGTGCTCTGGCTGCTGTGGAAGGACAGCAGATGAACTGTTACACGGCAGGTTTTCCTGCAACCGTAGCGTCTCGGGGATATCAAAACAATCCCTCAGATTTGCTGCTTGTCGAGGCTGCTGGTGAAAGCCAGGTCCGGATTAACGCCAACTCGCTAACGGTCGTCGCGAGGTCGTCAGTGGGCTGGGCAGGGGCTGTTTCTAGCTCGCTGAATTACCAGAGGTCTATTCAGTATCGTCACCCCCGCTGATGTGCGGTGGGTAAGCGCGAGGCGGTGAAAGGGTGAGCAGATGAGGGCAAAGTTCTCCTTGGTGCTGGGTGTGCTCGCCCTTTCCCTTGGTGCCTGCAGCCATGGTGCAGCGGAGAGTCAGGTTGAGGTGTTGCCGGGCCAGGCTGAGTTCGAGTACTCGGCGTGGAGGCCCGAGACAAAGGTTGAACTTGGCCCCCAGAGTCCCGAACAGTTGAGCATCAATCGGCTTAACTGGGTGGAAGGAAACCGCACCGCGATCGGAATAGAACAGAGCGTACCTGTTCCCGATTTGGTCAGGTGGATTGAGCTAGGGGAAAGCCATCAAGCGATCGTGGACTGTATGGCTCAGAACGGGTTCGCCGTCAGCTTGGATCAGACTGGCGAAGGTTTGCGTTTCGATTCAGCAACAGGAGGCTCGGGCGATTCTGGTACTTCGCCGATCTCACTGCAGATTTGGCTCTGCTACGCGCAGTTCACCCCCAAGAGTGTTGTTGTAGAACATTCTCCAGCGATGGATGCTGTGCTCTACGAGTACTACACGACGTTCTTTGTTCCCTGCATGCGAAACGTGGGAGTGGAGTTTGTTGAGGAGCCCCCCTCAAAGGATGTCTGGTTGGCCAGCCGCTTGAACCCGCAGGGGGCTTCCGCCCCTATTTGGGAACCGGTGAATCTAGATACTTGGAGTGCGGAAAGCCAGCGCAAATATGGATCGTACGAGGCACAGCTAGAATTGTTTGAGAGATGTCCCGCCCGTCCACCCGTCGCTGCGTTGTACGGTGAGTAACATGCAAGAGCGCCAGCGAGAGTAGCAGCAATGCGGCAAGGAAAACGTGAAGCTCCGCGACCGTTGAGGGCGTCTTTCATTGCGCTCTGTGTTGTCGTCTTGGCGGGTTTGAGTTTTTGGGCAGGGATGCAGATTCGAAGTGGTCCTCAGCCTGCGGCACCGCCTGGTGCGGAGCCGGTCTTTGCCACCGCCCAACAGGTTGAAGTGGGCAGAACGCTGACCCTGACAGTGCGGGTTGAACAGCCGCAAACTCCCGTGGCGGCCAATCTGATGTCTGGCGTACTAACGTCACTGCCTGGAGACGTCAGGGCAGATGTTGGGACTGAGCTGTACCGCGTGAATGATGTGCCCGTTCGTTCGGTTGAGGGGAGAGTCCCGTTCTATCGAGAGATGTCCCGAGGATCAAAAGGGACAGACGTCCTTCAGTTGAACGATGCACTCGTCGAGCTGGGCTACCTGGGTGAGGCAGACGATCAGTTTGATGCCTCCACCGAAGCAGCGGTCAAGCAGTGGCAAAAGGATCTGGGATTGCAACAGACGGGGATTGTAGTTGCCGGTGAACTGGTCGCAGTGCCCTCTCTGCCGGCTCACCTGGTTTTGGATGGGCAAAAGCACCGGCTTGGTTCGGTTCTTTCCGGAGGGGAATCTATCGTGTTCTCACCCTCCGCAACGCCGTCTTTCCACCTGGTTCTCGCCAATACGCAGGTGCCGCTAGTGCCGACTGGTGCGCCGGTGCGTGTTCTCCACTCCGATCACGCCTGGCCCGCCATTACGGGCGAAGGCAAGGTTCAGGAAGACGGCAGTACCCACGTTGCGTTGATAGCCCCAGAAGGGGGACTGGTGTGCCAGGACCAATGTGGAACGCTTCCCGCTGAAGCTGCTCTCACGCTCGTCGCCGAAGTTGTGCTTGTGCCGAAGGCAGAGGGAATCGGAATTCCGCAAGCGGCGCTCAGACAAGGGGCAGACGGGGAGTACTCAGTGCACCAACGAACTGATGGC
Organism: Buchananella hordeovulneris; assembly: GCA_030529545.1. Taxonomy (GTDB): domain Bacteria; phylum Actinomycetota; class Actinomycetes; order Actinomycetales; family Actinomycetaceae; genus Buchananella; species Buchananella hordeovulneris_A. The sequence goes on along the minus strand of JAUMWR010000025.1, from coordinate 16,745 downwards.
GCAGTGGTGTCCGTGCCAGTCTCGGTGATCTCGGTGCAGGATGGCGTTGCGGTAGTCAACGGTTTGGAAGCCGGGGCTCAAGTAGAGATCTCCGGGCCGGAGCTCGAGGTAGCGCAACCGATGCCCTCAGGTAGTCCGTCATAAGGTGTTTGGGCAATGCGACTTGGGCACCTGATCCTGCTCTCTTGGCGCACGGCTATGGCAAGGAGAGTCGCCAGCGCGCTGATCTCGACAGTTGTGGCAGCGACCTGCGTTCTAACCCTCCTGACGGTGGGGCGATCGGCGGCGCAAATGGCAGCGCTCGCTGACTCCCTGAACGAACCTCGTTCCCGTCTCCTGACCTTGCGTTCGCAGGGTGAGGCAGACTTCATTACGCCTGCTGCGGTGACTCAAGTACGTGGCTTATCTCAAGTCCAGGTGGGCGTCGGCCTGAGCTTTCCCGTGGACGTAAGAAATGGCAGGGTGCCTGGGGTGACAGGCGTCCCCCTTTGGCGGGTTACCCATGAGCTCGACGTGGCTCGCATTGTCTCGGGACGCGCGCCCAACGAGGGGGAAGCCATCATCGCAGAAGAGGCCGCAGTTGGTCAGAGCATCGACCTGCCCGTCGGCTATGTAGAAGACGCGGCGGGAGGCCAGTACCCAATCGTAGGAATCTTTACCCCTCTGCCGGGGTTTGAGTTTCTGTCTGCTGGTCTTGTGACGCCCGCGCAGGATGGTGACCTTCTCTCCTCGCTGAGTTTGCTAGTCAAAAGAGTGGACCTCACCGCCCCAACCCTGGCGACGGTTGTGAGCATTCTTGGGTCGCCGTCCCCAGACAAGCTGGCCATTCAGAACCCACCTGGTCTTGGCGTGGCAGGTGAGCTGCTGCGGCGCTCCCTAGGCTCCTATCACTACACCGCGCTACTCATCTCCTTAGCAGCCGGGGGAGTTTTCACCATCGCCGTGGTGGTTTCTGACGTTCTAGCGAACCGGCGCGATCTGGGCCGACGCAGAGCGCTGGGAATGACCCGGGCGGGCCTCGTGCTCTTCACGGTGTTACGCACGGTTCTGCCAGCTGCAGTCGGCGGGGTCTTGGCCGCAGCCGCAACAAGCGGATACTTCCTTTACGCTGGGGCGCCCTTGGTGTGGCAGCAAACTCTAGCCTTGCTGATTGCGCTGCTGACGTCTACGGCCGGCTCAGCCCTATTGCCAGCAATCTGGGCCTCGCGGATAGATCCGGTAAATGTCTTGCGCTCTCCCTAACCAACCTGATGATTGTAGTCCCTACAGATCCAGCACAGAGTCCGGCAACCTAATGAGGGTTAGCGGCAGAAATGTGTGTATAGGTTCGGCGCGTCGAGGGTTGGTTTAGCCGCTTTGCCTGCGCATCCCAGTACAGTCCGATTCGGTTGGTGGCGGCAAGCCTGCCGCGCGGCTTGTGTAAGAAGGCCGCAGCGCCGCTTGCCCCGGGTGGACGACGTTGCCGCCCCACTGCCCGAACAAGTGCGGTGGCTGCGCCGTGCGGTCGGTGCGGGGGCCGCGCCGTGGCGTCGCGGAAGCGAGGAGGCGCGAGAGGCGTCGTCGCCCCGTACCATTAGTTGCAAAGCGCCCAAGTAGGCGAAACGAGCAAAGGAGAACGGGGCCAGTCCCCACCACTATGCGTAAGGATGCCAACCCTGCCCATGCCTTGGGGGACGCGATCCCGGGGCCTGCCCAGCCGTCACCCGCGAGCGGGCACAGGCCGCAAAGCACCCACACCGTGGTCATCCCCGCAGAGGTCGATCCGCTGCTGGTGCTCGGCACTCGCGACGAGGTGCTGCGCGCCCTGGCAGAGGGCTTTAAGCACCTGCAGGTCCACTCGCGCGGCGCTGAGATCACCTTCACCGGCGCGGCCACCCAGGTGGACCTGGCCGTGAACCTGGCCCAGGAGCTCATCACTTTAGCCCGCGACGGCAAGAGCCTGACCCCGGACGCCGTGGCCCGCGCCGCCTCCATTCTCACCAGCCACGCCGAGGACCGCTCCACCTCCGTGCTGGGCACCGACATCGTCTCCAACCGCGGCAAGACCATTCGCCCCAAGACGCTGGGGCAAAAGGCGTACGTGGAGGCGATAGATAACAACACGATCGTCTTTGGCGTGGGCCCGGCAGGCACCGGCAAGACCTACCTGGCGATGGCCAAGGCCGTCCACGCGCTGCAAAACGGCAAGGTGCGCCGGATCGTCCTCACCCGCCCGGCGGTGGAGGCGGGGGAGAACCTGGGCTTCCTGCCCGGCTCGCTGACGGACAAGATCGACCCCTACCTGCGCCCGCTCTACGACGCGCTCCACGACATGCTGGACCCGCAGCAGATCCCCAAGCTCATGGCGGCCGGCACCATCGAGGTGGCGCCGCTGGCCTACATGCGCGGCCGCACCCTCAACGACGCCTTCATCATCCTGGACGAGGCCCAGAACACCACGCCCGCTCAGATGAAGATGTTCCTGACCCGCCTGGGCTTTGGCTCCCACGTGGTCGTCACGGGCGACGTCTCCCAGGTGGACCTGCCGCGCGGTGTGCGCAGCGGCCTGCAAGTGGTGCAGGAGATCCTGCCCGGCATCGAGGACGTCGCCTTCTGCAACCTCACCTCCAACGACGTGGTGCGCCACCGCCTGGTGGGGGAGATCATCGACGCCTACGAGCGCTACGACGCCCGCCAGAGCCAGCAGGCCGCCGGGCGCGACGAGCGGTGGCGCGACGCCCAGCGCGCCGCAGCCGCAGCCGGGCGCAGCAAGCGCAAGACTGGCGAGAACGACACCTACGCCAAGCTGATCGCCGAGGCAGGCGCAGGCGAGAGGGCCCAACTGCTGGGGCAAGAAGACAACGAAAGGCACGGGCTGTGAGCATCGAGGTAAACAACGAAACCACCTTCACGATCGACCCGGCAGAGTTCGCTGACCTGGCCCGCTACGTGCTGGACGCAATGCACGTCTCCCCGCTGGCGGAGCTCTCCATCATGCTCGTGGACCCGGACGCCATGGCGGTCCTCCACGAGCGCTGGCTGGACCTGCCCGGCCCCACCGACGTGATGAGCTTCCCCATGGACGAGCTGCGCCCCGGCAAGCCCGGCGCCCCCACGCCCCCCGGCATGCTGGGCGACATCGTGCTGTGCCCGGACGTGGCCCGCGCGCAGGCCGCCGCCGCCGGCCACTCCACCATCGAGGAACTGCTGCTGCTGACCACGCACGGCATCCTCCACCTGCTCGGCTTCGACCACGCCGAGCCGGAGGAGGAAAAGGTCATGTTTGACCTGCAGCGCAAGCTGCTCTTCACCTTCCTGGCCCAGCGAGAGCGATGAGGCAGCAACCGGCGCGGCAAAACCCGGCCAGTTGGGGAAGGGGCGGCGGCGGGAACGTCGTCCAAGCAGCAAGGCGCGCGCAAGGCGCCCCGCCGCCAACCGGGAGTAGGTAAGGCGTGAACCCGACCCTCTTGTTCGTGATCGCCGGGGTCCTCTACCTAATCTCCGCGCTCTACACCGCCGTCAGGCCCGCCTTGGAGCGGCTCTCCCGCGTGCAGGTGGAGGAGGCGCAAACCGCCGGCCTGCGCGGCGCGGAGCACCTGGACTACTTCGTGGAGGAGCGCGCCCGGGCCCAGTCTGGCGCGGCCGCCACGCAATACCTGTGCGAGACCACCGCCACCGTCGCCCTGACGCTCGGCTTTGCCACCTTCCTGCCCACCTGGTGGGCCACCGCCCTGGTCAGCATGGCGGTCATCCTGACCGTGGTGGGGCTCGTTGCCGCGCTGGGGTTGGCTAGGTGGGGACGCAACGAGCCCGCCACCGTCGCCCGCCGGCTGGCCGTGCTCATTCGCGTGCCCGCCGCGTTCGTCGGCTGGATCTCCGGCCTGACGCAGGGCATGGAGCGCATCAACCCGCCCCCCACCACCGAGGCCGAGGCCCGGGAGGAAATGGCGGACGACCTGCGAGACCTAGTGGACCGAGTCGGTGAGGCCGAGGGCTTCGAGGACGAGGACCGGGAGATGCTGCGCAGCGTCTTCGAGCTGGGGCAAACCCTGGCCCACGAGGTCATGGTGCCGCGCCCGGACCTGGTGACCATCCCGCAAGACGCGCCTCTGCGCAAGGCGATGAACCTGTTTGTGCGCTCCGGTTTCTCCCGCGTGCCGGTCCTGGACCAGGCCGACGACGTGGCGGGCATCCTCTACTTCAAGGACGTGGTGCAACGCCTGCACTACCACCAGGGCGCCCAGGAGGAGCCGGTCTCCGCGCTGGCCCGCGAGGCGTTCTTTGTGCCGGAGTTTGTGCGCGCCGACGACCTGCTGCGGCAGATGCAGGCTGCCTCCAACCACATCGCGGTGCTGGTGGACGAGTACGGCGGCGTGGCCGGACTGGTCACCATCGAGGATCTCCTGGAGGAGCTCGTTGGCGAGATGACCGACGAACACGACCGGGCCGAGCCCGAGGTCGAGGAGCTGGGCGAGGGCCGCTGGCGCGTGCCCGCCCGCCTGCCCATCGCGGAGCTGGGCGAGCTCTTTGGGCTGGACATTGACGACGACGACGTGGAGACGGTCGGTGGCCTGCTCACCAAGGCCCTGGGCCGGATTCCCCTGCCGGGTGCCAGCGCCGATATTCTTGGAGTCCACTTGGAGGCCGAGCGCATAGGCGGTCGGCGCCACCAACTGCTCTCCCTGCTGGCGAGCAAAGCTGAGGAGGATGAGGATGCAGTTCCCGAGCGACGCTGACCTGATGGCCGGCCCCAACGCCTTTGAGGGCGAGGGGATGGCCGATTTTGAGCACGCGCGGGCGCGCCTGGAGGCCCTGCCGGATGATTACCGCAGCGGCTTTGTTTCCCTGGTGGGCCGCCCCAACGCGGGCAAGTCCACGCTCACCAACGCGCTGGTGGGGGAGAAGGTGGCCATCACCTCCATGCGTCCCCAGACCACGCGCCACACTATTCGCGGCATCGTGCACCGGGACGACGCCCAGATTGTCCTGGTGGACACCCCCGGACTGCACCGCCCGCGCAACCTGCTGGGCAAGCGCCTGAACTCCCTGGTGCGGGAGACCATGGCGGAGGTGGACGTGGTGGTCATGTGCATCCCCGCCAACGAGAAGATCGGTCCGGGTGACCGCTTCATCGCGGGCGAGGTGGAGCAGCTGCGCGCCAAGAAGGTGGCGGCGGTGACCAAGAGCGAGCTGGTGAGCCGCGAGGCGCTGGTGGCGCAGCTTTTGGCCGTGCAGGAGCTGGGGATCTTTGACGAGATCATCCCGGTTTCCGCCGTGGCGGGGCGGCAGGTGGACGACCTGGCCGACCTCCTGGCCCGCCTGGTGCCGCTGGGACCGCCGCTCTACCCCGAGGGTGAGATCACGGACGAGCGCGACGAGAAGCGGATCGCGGAGTTGGTGCGCGAGGCCGCCCTGGAGGGCGTGCGCGACGAGCTGCCCCACTCCCTGGCCGTGACCGTGGAGGAGATGATCGAGCGCGAGCCGCGCGCCGACGGCTCGCCGGGCGTGCTGGCCATCCACTGTTCTGTGCACGTGGAGCGTGACTCCCAGAAGGCGATCGTGATCGGCAAGGGCGGTTCCCGCCTGCGGGAGGTCGGTGCGGCCGCCCGCGCGGAGATCGAGGCGCTGCTGGGCCGCCGCGTGTTCCTGGACCTGCACGTGCGCACCGCCAAGGACTGGCAGCGCGACCCCAAGCAGCTGGGTCGCCTGGGCTTCTAATCGGCCGCTTTGCCGCCGAGACCGGGTTTGGTGGCCGACGTTCCCGCCGGCCGCCCGGTCCGCCGGCCGCCCGGTCAGGCCGACTTCCCTCCGGCTCGGCCGGGGGCGGCCGCCCCCGCAGCGCGGACACCCTGCTGCCCACCCTGCGGCTACCGCCTGCCTCTTGGCCGGCTGTGGTCCGCCGCGCGGGTGGGGCGCCGGATGTCCGAACTGCGGAAGCTGACGCTGGCGTAACCACAGGGTTGTACACTGCGAATCGTGATCGTCTTCGGGATGCTGCTTAGCTGCCGCGCCGGGGCCTAAACGTTCGGGCTCCTCGGCGCGGGTTTTGACGCACCCGAACCCGATTTAGAACCCGAAGGATATTTCCGGTGAAGACTTCAGCCCGCCCCGCCCCGCAGCAGCCCTCCTCGATGCCGTACGTGAAGTACCGGCCCTTCCTGGACGTTAACCCGGTGGAGCTGCCCGATCGGCAGTGGCCCTCGCGTCGCATTACCAAGGCCCCGCGCTGGCTGACCACTGACCTGCGTGACGGCAATCAGTCGCTCATGGAGCCGATGGACCCCAAGCGCAAGCGCGAACTCTTTGACATGCTGGTCAAGCTCGGGTTCAAGGAGATCGAGATCGGCTTCCCGGCCGCCTCCCAGACCGACTTCGACTTTGTGCGCTCCCTGGTGACGGACGGGGCGGTGCCGGAGGACGTGACCGTCTCCGTGCTCACCCAGTCCCGCACGGACCTGATCCACCGCACCATCGACGCCCTGGAGGGCCTGCCGCGCGCCACCGTGCACCTCTACAACGCCACCGCCCCGCTGTTCCGCGAGGTTGTGTTCCGCATGAGCAAGCCGCAGATCGTGGACCTGGCCATGGCCGGCACCCGCGAGATCATGGCGCAGGCGGAGAAGGTGCTGGGCGATGAGACGATCTTTGGCCTGGAGTACTCCCCGGAGATCTTCGTGGACACCGAGCGCGAGTTCGCCCTCGAGGTGTGCGAGAACGTCATCAGCGTGTGGGAGCCGGCCGAGGACCGCGAGATCATCTTGAACCTGCCCTCCACCGTGGAGCGCGCCACCCCCAACGTGTACGCGGACCAGATCGAGTGGTTCTCCCGCAGCATCTCCCACCGCGAGAACGTGTGTATCTCCGTCCACCCGCACAACGACCGCGGCACTGCGGTGGCCTCCGCCGAGCTGGCGCTGCTGGCCGGCGCCGACCGCGTCGAGGGCTGCCTGTTTGGGCAGGGCGAGCGCACCGGCAACGTGGACCTGGTGACCGTGGCGCTCAACCTGTTCTCCCAGGGCATCGACCCGGAGCTGGAGCTGGGAGACATCGACACGGTGCGCCGCACTGCCGCCCACTGCACCCGCATGGACGTCTCCGAGCGCCACCCGTACGTGGGCGACCTGGTCTACACCTCCTTCTCCGGCTCCCACCAGGACGCCATCAAGAAGGGCTTCTTTGCCCGCCAGGAGAAGGTTAAGGCCGCCGGCGGCGACGAGAACGCCGTGCCGTGGGAGCTGCCGTACCTGCCGATCGACCCGCACGACGTGGGCCGCTCCTATGCGGCGGTGGTGCGCGTGAACTCCCAGTCCGGCAAGGGCGGCATCGCCTACCTCATGTCCACCGAGCACAACATGGAGCTGCCGCGCCGCCTGCAGATCGAGTTCTCCCACCTGGTGCAGCGCCACACCGATGCCACCGGCGGAGAGATCGACGCAGCCACCCTGTGGCGCCTGTTCGTGGACGAGTACCTGCCCTACGAGTACGCCAGCGAGCTGGCCCCCTGGGGGCGCTTCCGCCTGGGCTCCATCAGCTCCTCTTCCATTGACCACGAGATCACCAAGGTCACCACGGAGCTGGAGTTCAACGGGGAGGCCAAGGTGCTGCACGGCGAGGGCAACGGCCCGCTGGGCGCGTTCGTCACCTCCCTGGAGTCCCTGGGGTTGGAGATCAAGGTGCGCGACTTCGCCCAGCACGCCCTGGGGGAGGGCCGCGCCGCGCAGGCAGCCGCCTACATCGAGGCCGAGGTCAACGGCCAGGTGCTGTGGGGCGTCGGCATCGACACCTCGATCGTGGCCGCCTCCTTCCAGGCCATGATTTCCGCTGCCAATCGCGCCCTGCGCTAACACGCCTTTCATTGCCCGACGCTCCGCTGGCCTAGCAAAGAGACAGGCCGGCGGAGCGTCGGCCACCGTCGGGCCCGATCGCCTCGGCGGCTATCGGGGTTGCAGCGACGCGGTGCGGCTCCTCGACGCCGTACTGAGGGCACGTCGTCGACGTGACGGCCTGTAGCTGCGGGCAGCGTCGACAGCGGCCCTCGTGGAGGCTGAACCCGTCTGCCGGCGGGATGAGCCCGGCTTTGGTGACCGCCTGGACGATCCCCTCGGGCCGGACGGCGAGCGTCTACGTCTGAGCGACGTCGGTCACGGAGACGCGCACCGAAAACGATCGTTGCTGGCGGCGAGTGGGTGAGGATCGTACGTCAGCGGTAGACCTCGCGGCGGTGTGCCGTTCGCACCACGGTGACGGTCAGCTCGGCATCGAGCACGTCGTAGATCACCCGGTAGTCCCCGACTCGCACTCGCCAGGCGTGCTGTTCACCGACGAGCTTGCGGGCGCCGTGAGGGCGGGGATCCTCGGCCAAGTCCTCGATCGCGTCGAGCACACGGTCACGCGCGGGCCTGGGCAACTTCTTGATCTGTCGGGCGGCCGCTGCGGTCAGGTCAATGCGGTAGGTCACGAGGTCAGATCAGCACGCAGCTCGTCGAGGGTGACGCGCTGGCCGTCGTCGCCGGCCTTGGCCTCACGGTAGGCGGCCACGTCCTGGGCCATCTCGAACTCTTCGAGGGCTTCGAGGTCGGCCACACCAACCACGACCGCAGCCAGCTTCCCGTTGCGGGTCACCCCGATCCGCTCCCCGGCATACATCGCACGCCCGAGCACTTCGGAGAGCTGAGAACGCAGCTCTCGCGTTGACACCTCACTCGTCACAGTCTCCATGTGTCAATGGTAGCACTAGGTGCAACTGTGTACACAGGAGTGCTGACACCTCCCGGTTGGCGGCGAGCATTCTCAGCTCTCGCCCGTCACTGGTCCGAACAGTGCAGAGGCGGTTGTCGAGGAAGCACCGGACATGCTGGCCGAGTTCGAGGCACTGACCGTTCAGAGCAGGAGCAGTACCTCGAACTGCTGACCAACCCCGCCCTGTATACCGAGGGAGCCGAGACCCGCGACGGCGTGGACGTCGGCGGGGTCTGCACGATTCAGACCGCCGCCCCTGGTGGGGGCTTGATGGCGCCGGTCGCCACCACCGTGGACCGCTGCCTGTGGTCGACGCGCTGGGTCAAGATTCTCGGGCTGAAGGTGAACGAGTACAAGCCCGAGGTCGGGTACCGATTCACCAACGGATTGGCAGTGTTGAAGTTGGTGGGGCCAAGTTTGGGGGATGGATACTCTCAAATGCCCGCTGTGCGCGAGGGCGGTTAATGGAGAAAGCTCCACCGCACAAGCTCATACCCGAACAACTGGGACTAAGCAACCCAGCCCACCCCAAAGCAACACTTTTCCTATAGCCAGGAAAAGAAGCGCGCGCGGGCCGCGCCGGCCAGTCGGAGAAGCAGGCGGGGCGTGGCAGGACGCGCCGGGGGCGTAATGCGACAATTGGGGCATGACTGCCAAGCTCTACCGGGACGAGTGCGTGGTTTTGCGTACCCACCCGCTGGGAGAGGCAGACCGGATTCTCACCCTGCTCTCGCGCCACCACGGGCAGATCCGGGCGGTAGCTAAGGGGGTACGGCGCACCTCCTCGAGGTTTGGCGCCCGCCTGGAGCCCTTTGGGGTGATCGACGCGCAGTTCCACCGGGGCCGCACCCTGGACACGCTGACGCAGGTGGAGACCATCGCCCCCTACGGGCGCTCCATCATGGCCGACTACTCGCTCTACACCTGCGCCTCCGTGGTGGTGGAGACCGCCGCGCAGCTCACCGAGGAGGCTGAGCAAGCGCCGACCGAGTACGCGCTCGTGGTGGGCGCGCTGGCCTCGCTGGCCACCAACCGGCACCCCAGCGGGTTGATCGTGGATTCCTTCCTGCTGCGCGCGCTGGCGGTGGCGGGATGGTCGCCGGCGCTCTACGAGTGCGCCACCTGTGGCGCCCCTGGCCCGCACGCCGCCTTCGACGTCCCCATGGGCGGGGCGCTGTGCGAGTCCTGCGCGCCCGTGACCGCCGACCAGCCGGCCCCGGCGGCCCTGGACCTGATGGCCGCCTTGCTGAGCGGCGACTGGCCGCGTGCCCACGCATCTCCCCAGTGGGCCCGCGTGGAGGCCTCGGCGCTGGTGGCCGGCTACTCCCAGTGGCACTTGGAGCGGCGCCTGAAGTCCCTACCCTTGTTGGAGCGAGCCTGAAGGCGGCTCGCAGAGCTTTGCAGGAGCAGCGGTGAACTACGTAACGCCCCCCGCCCACCCGAGCGGGGCCCAGCCTCCGGCCATTCCTGCGCAATTCGTGCCCGGCCACGTGGCGATCGTCATGGACGGCAACGGTCGGTGGGCCAACGCGCGCGGCCTGCCGCGCACCGAGGGGCACCGCAAGGGCGAGGAGGCCCTGCTGGACGTGGTGGCCGGCGCGTTGGCGATCGGCGTAAAGCACCTGAGCGTCTACGCCTTCTCCACCGAGAACTGGCGCCGCTCCCCGGCGGAGGTCAGCTTCATCCTGGGATTTAGCCGCCAGGTGCTCAAGACCCACCAGAACATGCTCAACGACTGGGGCGTGAAGATTCAGTGGGCCGGGCGCCGCCCGCGCCTGTGGGGCAGCGTGATCCGCCAGATCGAGGAGGCGGCCGAGCTCACCAAGCACAACGACCGCCTCACCCTGACCATGTGCATTAACTACGGCGGGCGCGCCGAGATCGCCGACGCCGCTGCCGCCATTGCCGCCGACGTTGCCGCCGGCCGCCTCTCGGGTAAGCGCGTGAGCGAGGAGATGGTGAGCAGGTATCTCTACCAGCCCGCGCTGCCGGACGTGGACATGGTGTGGCGCACCGGGGGAGAGCACCGGCTGTCCAACTTCCTGCTGTGGCAGGCCGCTTACGCCGAGCTGGTGTTCACCGACGAGCCCTGGCCGGAGGCCGACCGCGTAGCCCTGTGGCGCGCCATCGAGCTTTACGCGCGGCGTGACCGCCGCTTTGGGGGTGCGGTGGATGAGGTCAGCGCCTAGATAAAAGTAGTGGGCCCGGGGAGTAACTACTCCCCGGACCCACTAGCTTGGTTTGGGACGGCTCAGGCCGTGACGGCCACCGCTTCTACCTTGGTCTTGAGAGCCTTGGCCCGCTGGCGGTGCAGCAGGTAGAGGGCGATTCCTGCGCCGACGAATGCCACCAGGGCGGCGATGCCCCAGGGGGAACCGGCCACGGCCGCCAGGGCGGCGTTCCAGATGGCCAGGCCGATCGTGGCGTATATAACGGCCCACGCGAGAGCGCCGGGCAGGATGGCCAGGCTGAAGCGGCCCCAGTGCCAGCGCAGCGCGCCGGCGGAGGCCAGCACCGCCGTCTGCAGGCCCACGGTGAGGAAGCACAGCGGGAGCACCACCCAGCCCATCTGGCGGATGGCGCGCATGCCCGGACCGTTTTCGTCGGTAATCCAGGCGCGCGTGCGGCCGCGCCAGGTGAGCTCGTCACCCGTGGCGAGGGCGGCGGTGCTCACGGCCCGGCCCACCCAGTAGGTGCCCTGGGCGCGCAGGTTCACGATTACAAACAGGGCACTGATGGCCAGGGGGAAGGGCTGTTGGCGCAGGAATTCCAGGGCTTCTAACAAGTCTTAGTCCTCAGCGAGCTCGGTGACGCAGCCGGCGCAGGTGCCGGCCAACTCCAGAGTGTGGCCAATGTTCACAAAACCGTTGGTGGCGCCGATCTGGTTGATCCACTCCTCGATGGGCGGGCCGTCCAACTCCACGGTGCGTCCACACACGCGGCACACCAGGTGGTGGTGGTGCTCTTCGGTGGAGCAGCGGCGGTAACGGGCCTCCCCGTCTTCCAGCCGAAGCACGTCCACCGCGCCCTCCGCCGCGAGCTTGTTCACCGTCCGGTAGACGGTGGCAAGTCCGGTGGTGGAGCCGCCCAGCCGCAGAGCCTCGTGAAGTTGCTGAACCGAGCGAAACTCGTCGCCGGACTCAAGCAGCTCCATGATCTCGGTGCGCTGGCGGGTAATGCGGGTCATCGACGCTCCACTTGGCTTGCAAACACTGAATTGCCATCATCTCACGGCGAACTTAGGTCTACCAGAGTGAGCTAAGGCATGCTGACGTGACGGTCATAAAGCCGTCGACTCCGAAGCGTACTAGCTATAGGCCCGCAGCGGGCGCTAAGCGGGCGCTAAGCGGGCGGGCGGGAGCGGGTCAGCTCCGGCCCTAGACCCGGGTGAGGGCGGGACCTGTGCGTCTATCTGGTGGGCGGGCCTGGAAGACCTAAACCCGGGGTGCGGGCGCGGGCGGGACTGATGCGCTGCCGACGCGTTCGGGGCGGGTGGCGCTGAGGGCTAGTGCCGCCGGCGGCGTTTGCCCAGCTTTACCGAAAGCAGGCTCACATTTGCACTTTCTGGACGCTACGTTTACCTCCGGGGTGCGGTGACTAGAATGAGAGCCGCCCAAGCGTGACTAAAGAGGGAAACGAAATGTTCACTTCGGCAGCAGAAGTCACTGCTTACGTCGAGAAGGAAGAAGTTGCACTGATCGACGTGCGCTTCTGCGACCTCCCCGGTGTACAGCAGCACTTCACCATCCCTGCGAGCGAGTTCCCGGCGGCCGTGACGGACGGCCTCATGTTCGATGGCTCCTCCATCCGCGGCTTCACCGCCATCCACGAGTCCGACATGAAGCTCATTTTGGACGTGGAGACGGCCTATCTGGACCCGTTCCGTCGGGTGAAGACCCTGATCATCTCCGCCTCCATCGTGGACCCCTTCACCGACGAGCCCTTCTCCCGCGACCCCCGCCAGGTGGCGGCCAAGGCCGAGGCCTACCTGCGCTCGACCGGCATCGCCGACACCTGCTACATCGGCGCCGAGGCCGAGTTCTACCTACTGGATGACGTGCGCTACGACGTCAAGCCGCACTCCACCTTCTTCCACGTGGACTCCGCCTCCGGTTACTGGAACACCGGCCGAGAGGAAGAGGGCGGCAACCCCGGTAACAAGACCCCGCTCAAGGGCGGTTACTTCCCGGTCACCCCGCTGGATCAGTACGCCGACGTGCGCGACGCCATGACCGAGCGCCTGCAAGAGGTCGGCTTGGTTGTTGAACGCGCCCACCACGAGGTCGGCTCTGGCGGCCAGCAGGAGATCAACTACCGCTTCGCCAACCTGCTCACCGCCGCCGATGACATGCTGAAGTTCAAGTACGTCATCAAGAACGAGGCGATGCGCTACGGCCATACCGCCACGTTCATGCCCAAGCCGCTTTTTGGGGACAACGGTTCTGGCATGCACTGCCACTTCTCCCTGTGGAAGAACGGCGACCCGTTGTTCTACGACGAGCGCGGCTACGGCCAGCTCTCCGACACCGCCCGCTGGTTCATTGGCGGTCTGCTGGAGCACGCCCCGGCGCTGCTCGCCTTCACCAACCCCTCCATCAACTCCTACCGCCGCCTGGTGCCCGGCTTCGAGGCCCCGGTCAACCTGGTCTACTCCGCTCGCAACCGCTCTGCCTGCACCCGTATCCCGGTCACCGGCACCTCCCCGAAGGCCAAGCGCGTGGAGTACCGCGTGCCGGACCCGTCGGCCAACCCCTACCTGGCGTTCGCCGCTTGCCTCATGGCCGGTCTGGACGGCATCCGCAACCGCACCGAGCCGCCGGCACCGATCGATAAGGACCTCTACGAGCTGCCGCCGGAGGAGTTTGCCGACATCGCCAAGCTACCCTCCTCCCTGGAGGCCGCCCTGGACGCGCTCGAGGCCGACTATGACTTCCTCACCGAGGGCGACGTGTTCACCCCGGACCTGATCGAGACGTGGATCGACTACAAGCGCCGCACCGAGGTCAACCCCATGCGCATCTACCCGCACCCCTTCGAGTACGAGATGTACCTAAACGTGTGATGTGCTGCTGAAATGGCGGGCCGCCCAGTTGGGTGGCCCGCCATTTTGCTTAGCTGCGCGTGTTTTCTTGGCCGACGTTCCGCCCGCCGCCGCGAAGAGGCGGCCCGGCTGTGATTTGGTGCTGCGGTTGCCCTGGGGGAAGGAATCAGGCCGAGGCAAGCGCCAGCCGGGCAGTGGCAGGCTCAGGCGATCGCGGTAGGCGTGATCCGGTTTGCTTTGATGAAGTCCTCCCAGCCGTCGGGGCCCGGGATTGCCAAGATTTGGCGGGAGGTGAGGGTAAAGAGGGTGGGCGGGGCCATGCCCAGCGCCAGCAGCAAACCGGTTGCGGTGGGCCCCCAGTGCTCCAGCGAGTAGCCCAGCCCCAGCGACACCAGGGGAGCAATGACGGCGTTGCTAACTCCCACTGCGGCCCAGACGCGCCCCAGCATCTGCTTGGGGATCAGCAGCATGTAGAAGCCGCCCACCAGGAGGGTGGCGCCGCTGACCGCAACCGCCGTGGCCTGAATGACCCCGGCCTGGCTCTCCGAGCCGGTGGCCAGGAAGACCAGCGCGGGCAGAGCGAAGGACCGAAAGGACGAGCCCAAGGCGAGCGAGGTGTCAGCCACCAGCCACCGGTAGTAATTGGGGATGTAGGCGGCTACGGGCTCCTTGGGCTTGAACACCTGCGGAATTTTAGGCGGCGAACGGGTGATTGATTAGGCAAATCGACCTAAGGGGTCTCTGCCTGCTTGGGGGAGGAGCGCCAATAGAGCGCTATCTCGAGGGTGTCCGTAACCACGAAGAGCCCCACCACGATCAGCCCAACACTGCCGAAGTACGGGTAGAAAGTAGGCAGAAAAAGGACAAACGGAGTGTTCCACTTGGAGTCGCTACGCAAGGGCTCGAAACGCTGGTCACCAAAGAAACGCAGGCAAGCGAGCAACAATGCGGTGGCGGCGAGCGCCACCAGGAGGAAACCGGGCGTTTCGATTTGCCAGTAGCGGTGCAAAGCGGCGCGCGCTGCCGCGAGCAGGATCGCAAGCGAGGTAAGACTGAAAACGCCCTAGCGCAAAGTGTATGGGTCCTCCTGCAGGCATGATAAGCGCCACGATTCAGCCAATGGGGATACGGGCAGGCGGTTACGCGCGGGGAAGAGGGGAGGGAGAACGGTAGGCTGGAGCGAGTGCGCCAACGCGGGCGCAGTAACCCCGAGCGCGCCCTCCAGGTGCGCCCTGAATTTTAGGAGTGCTCATGGCATCCAAGCTCGACGCCGTTATCAACCTGGCCAAGCGCCGCGGCTTTGTGTACCCCTGCGGTGAGATTTACGGCGGTACCCGCTCTGCCTGGGACTACGGCCCGCTGGGCGTAGAGCTGAAGGAGAACATCAAGCGCCAGTGGTGGCAGTCCATGGTGCGTTCGCGCGAGGACGTGGTGGGTCTGGACTCCTCCGTGATCCTGCCGCGCGAGACCTGGGTTGCCTCCGGCCACGTTGCCGCCTTCACCGACCCGCTGGTGGAGTCCCTGCACACCCACAAGCGCTACCGTGCCGACGAGCTGATCGAGGCCTACGCCGCCCGCAAGGGACTGGACCCGGACACCGTCACCCTGGACATGGTGCCGGACCCGGAAACCGGCCAGCCCGGCTCCTGGACCGAGCCGCGCGCCTTCTCCGGTCTACTTAAGACCTTCCTGGGTCCGGTGGACGACGAGGCCGGCCTGCACTACCTGCGCCCCGAGACCGCGCAGGGCATCTTCGTCAACTTCGCCAACGTGATGACCTCCGCACGCAAGAAGCCGCCGTTTGGCATCGGCCAGATCGGTAAGTCCTTCCGCAACGAGATCACCCCCGGTAACTTCATCTTCCGCACCCGCGAGTTCGAGCAGATGGAGCTGGAGTTCTTCGTCGAGCCCGGCACGGACGAAGAGTGGCACCAGTACTGGATCGACTACCGCAAGGCCTGGTACGTGGGCCTGGGTATCGCGGAGGAGAACCTGCGCGAGTACGAGCACCCGCAGGAGAAGCTCTCCCACTACTCCAAGCGCACCGTGGACCTGGAGTTCCGCTTCGGTTTCCAGGGCAGCGAGTGGGGCGAGCTGGAGGGCATCGCCAACCGCACCGACTTTGACCTGTCCACGCACGGCAAGCACTCCGGCAAGGACCTGTCCTACTTTGACCAGGAGAAGGCCGAGCGTTGGGTTCCCTACGTGATCGAGCCCTCCGCTGGTCTGACCCGCTCCCTGATGGCCTTCCTGATCGAGGCCTACCACGAGGACGAGGCCCCCAACGCCAAGGGTGGGGTGGACAAGCGCGTCGTGCTGCGCTTGGACCCGCGCCTGGCCCCGGTGAAGGTGGCCGTCCTGCCGCTGTCCCGCAACGAGAAGCTCTCCCCGCTGGCCCGCGAGGTTGCCGCCAAGCTGCGCCAGTTCTGGAACGTCGAGTTCGACGACGCCGGTGCGGTTGGCCGACGTTACCGCCGCCAGGACGAGATCGGTACGCCCTTCTGCGTGACCGTGGACTTCGACTCCCTGGAGGACGGCGCCGTGACCGTGCGCGACCGCGACACCATGAAGCAGGAACGCATCAACCTGGAGGACCTGCAGAGCTACCTGGCCGCGCGCCTGGTGGGCTGCTGATCTAGCCGCAAGGCAGGGGCGGGCCGGTGCTGGGGCACCGGCCCGCCCCGCTTTTCCTGCGCTTCCAGCGGCGCCGGCCCAGGGGAGAGCGGCCTGGGCGGCCGTCGGCCCCGCGCCCCGGTCCATTGGCGCCTCTGCTGAGCGGCGCTATCGGGGTGCCCCAGTTCCCGCGCCCCGGTCTATCGGCGCGTCCGCTGTGACGGAGGCGTGTGCTACTAGCGCCTTGCGTGTGGAAGAATCCCGGGGTGACTTTGCGTATTGGCCCCCTGGAGTTGGGTGTTCCCCTGGTGCTTGCCCCCTGACTTTTGACACTTGGTGTTGGGGTGGGTGGTTTGGGTCGAGTTTTCGTTGA
>JAUMWR010000077.1 GCA_030529545.1 Buchananella hordeovulneris | reverse complement strand
TGGCTCCTGCGGTTGGACTCGAACCAACAACCGTCCGATTAACAGTCGGATGCTCTGCCATTGAGCTACGCAGGATTGCGAGGCATAACTCTACCAGCACGTTTCGAGTGCTCCTGACCAAAATTGACCTTTTAGGCCCTCATGTGGCCATCCCCACAACCTCATGCACCCGCTTCAGGAGGCTTTCGACGGCGGCGTCATCCACCCCTTTTCGCGCAGTTCCAACGACATCGCTCAAGAGTTCACCATCGCTCGAGCGCCGCACGGTTGCGCGCGCCCACCTCCCACCGGGGAGCTTGACTGCCGCACTGTAGACGACCGCATGCTCGACTGCGTCCACGAGGGCGTGGGAGAAACGCTCGACGTCATCGCTGGCCAATTGGATGACCAGGTCCGCCTGCGCGGGATCCACCCGCTTCACGGTCAACACGCGCGGCTCAGCCTCCCACGTAGCAAGTTGGATCATGTGGAACGGCAATTCCTGGGTAACTTCTGCTTCGTTGGTCACCAGGAGGGACCTCTCCCCCACCACGACGTAGCCGCCACCTTGAATGGGGGCATGCGGGGCGCGACGCTCACGCCTGGACAGACCAGATAGCGCCCCTAGTCTCTTCACGCACCTAAACACGTCTCCAAGTTAGCGGAATTTCCCGGTAGTGCAGCGAGCCAGGTAGGCTTCGCCAGTAGGCGGGCACACTTGCTAGCACGCCACCCCCGATAGCTCAGTCGGTCAGAGCAGCGGACTCATAATCCGTCGGTCCTGGGTTCAAGCCCCAGTCGGGGGACCAGTAAGGCCCAGCCCCTTGGCGGGCACCCCTCCTCCACCCTTAGAGTGGCCGACGTTCCGCCCGCCGCCTCCTGCAAAGACCCGCCCCCAACTAGGGCAGAACATAGCTACAACGAGGTGCGGCCGCCGGCCGGGTAGCAGCCTTCGAAAACGGCGTTCCGACTGACGGGGATACTCCCTTCCCTTCTCCTCCCGCACCCGACACACGCCCCGCACCGCCAAGGCGGCAAGCCCGCGTCTCGACAGCCGAAACCCACTCTCCAGCCGCCATACCTAGCTGTGCACCTCCCCACTAAACGCAATAGACTGCGGTAATATCGCCCCATAATGAGGTGTCCAACCTCACGCCGCGCCACACGTCCCATCACCGCCTTCACGAAGCCATTAGGCTGACGCGCTAGAAATTTCCCCTGACCCCACTACGTCCCAAAACAGTTCAAATGCGAACAACTCTCAACAAAACGTTGGATTAGCAACAAGAAACTCCCTCGCTAATCCAGCCGGATCTTGCTGCTCGCCTCCTAGCACAAATCCGGCGCCCTCGGCATTCGTGTCCGAGTCCCGTCAGAACCGATCCCACCACCCAACAGCACTGAAGCCCCTGCCGGCGACCACGCCTGCACCGCGCAACAGAGCGCGGAGGAACCATGAGCAATAGAAACAGAACTCGTCGTAGACCGCTGAATCTCCTAGCCGTCGTTAGCCTCTTTCTGTCCAGCATCGGATTGACGGTGCTGTCAGCCCCAGTCGCCGCTGCGGCCGTCAACACGGCCGTCTCGGTGCGGGATGTTTCAATGGAAACTCTGGTCAACGATGCCGGTTCTCCCGCCTGCACCAACACGCAAGCTCGCGACGGTAGCCGCGTCTGCGTCAAGTGGAAATGGGACGCCTCCACTGCGAACCCACAGCCGGGCCAAACCTTCTATTTGGGCATCCCCAACGGGTTCCAGATGGTCAGCGACGGCAGCTACAACCTGCAGTTGCCGGTCCCAGGCCCGATTCAGACTGGCGAACAGCTTGACATCGCCACCTGCCGGTTCCTCCAACGTACCGCTGCCGCCCCGGGCAAGGTTGAGTGCACCTTCAACCAGGGGGTGGCCCGCTTTACAGGAGACGACAAGCCGAAGCTGAAGGGCTCTGGCACGTTCATTGTGCGCGTCCACCGCCAGGACGACTCCTCCTACAGCACCTTCGACTTCAACGGGACGCTCACCCCTGTGTCTAACCCGACCGGCCGGCCCATCCTGCCTCCTCAGCCAGTTACTTACGAGGCTGACTGGCCGGACAAGTCGACTGTTGAAGTTCGCTCTGACTCCACCGACATCTTCTGGACCCTGGCGTTCAACACCGAGAACCTGACCTCCATAAGTGGCTCCCCCTTGCCGTCCCCGCTCGTGATTACCGAACTGGCGAAGCCTGGACACCACTTTGCCCCCGACACCCTGGTGGATTTACGGATCCTCAACAACAAGAGCAACCCTGGTTTGCCCGACACCCCGCGCGTGGGCAGCACTGACGAGTCCTTGGCTCCTGTCACTACCAGCTCTGAATACCGCCTGGTTGACATCGACCGCACGGTTTCTGCTGACGGACAGACCATGACTCTCCGGTTGACCGCTCGCGACGGGGCGCCCCTGGACCCGGAGACCAACTACCTGCTGACCTACCGCACGCTCCCCAGCTCTGCCGATGGCCTGGCCCAGCCAGGTTTGGTGTACGCCTCGAGTTCCTCTTTCGCTTCCATCTCCATGAGCTCAGGCGGAGAGGCCAGCTTCACTGTGCCCGCTGCAGCTCGCCCGCCGCTGGATCCCGGTTTCGGCAGTTTCGAGATCAACAGCCGTATGGACGGCCCCGCTGCGGTCTCGGTCCCTACCGGCACCCCCATCAAGCTGCGCGTGAAGTGGACGCTTCCGGCCGGGAAGCGGCCTTCTGATTACGAGGGCTGGACCCCACCAGCCGAGAACCCCTTTACCTTCACGGCACCGATTGGCCACCTTGCCCGGTACGCAAACACCCCCAAGCCATTCCCGTTCGGCACTGCACTGGAGATCACCGTTGACCAGGCGGGTTCCGCTACGGACACCGTTCAGTGGGATTTGCCCCGGTTCGAAAGCGACTCGACATTTCACCCGATTGAGGTTCCCTCTTTCTCGATCGGATCGGGGTCTTACACCTCGTTCCAGATGACCAACCGCGCCACCTTGATCCCGCCGGCTGCGGTCTCTGTTGGCGGCTCCACTTGGCTGGACCGCAACGGCAACGGCCAGCGCGATGAGGCTGACTGGGTGATGAGCGACGTTTCGTTGCGGCTGCGCACCTCTGAGAGCGACGCCCAGGTACTCGACGTGTTTGGCAAGCCGGTGGCGCCCACCAAATCTCGCTATGACGGGACTTACCAATTCGCTCTCTTACCACCGCTGCCGGCGGGTCAGCGTTACCGCGTCGTCGCGGACGTTGCCGCTGGTTTCGGCGCGGTTGCTCCCGGCGCCAACGGGGCGATCGACGCTGCCTCGTCTACCGTCTCTTTGGACGCCGCGCCTCTTACCCAGGACGGTGCTTCTGACCAGTCTTTGAGTTTCGGTTTCTACAAGTTGCCGGCCTCCATCGACATCGAAAAGTACACCGGCTCGTGGAGCGGCATTAAGTTCAACGCCGGTGTGCCCGAGCTGGTTGGCGGAGAGCCGGCCAACAAGCCCGCCGGAGACCACGACACTCTCCAGACCGCGTTGTCCCTGGACCCCGCAGCGTCGTTGCCTATTACATTGACTGTCACCAACACAGGTCGCAGCCCGCTGCGCCGCCTGCAGGTGACCGAGAACGTGAGCTCCGGCAGTTCCATTGCCAACCTGGTGTGCCGGATTGACGGCCAAGACTACCGCGCAGCCAACAACTCAGTGACGGCGCCCAGTAACTGGGTGCTGCAGCCCGGCAAGTCCTTCCACTGCTCTGCCACCATGCGTCCGCTTGGCACCCAAAGCCAGCACGTGAGCCGAGCTACGGTCACCGCTCTACCAGTAGGCGGCGGAGAGCAGGTCAAGAACACCGACACCTTCAACGTGGTCAAGAAGGCAAAGCCGACGCCCACGCCTAAGCCGAAGCCCTTCACCGCGGCCGACGTGACCAAGTGC
>JAUMWR010000024.1:1653-33811 GCA_030529545.1 Buchananella hordeovulneris | reverse complement strand
TAGAGCATCTGACTACGGATCAGAAGGTTAGGGGTTCGAGTCCCTTCGGGCGCGCCACACCACCCCGGTCCAACATCTGGGCCGGGGTTTTTTCCGTCCGCAGTCGCAGCAGCCACTCAGAAGGCACGCCGAGAAGCGCGCTCGCGGCAGTGATCTCGTCCTCGCTCCATTCGGCAGCCCCGAACACCAAGGCATGCGCCCGAGTCGAGTCACCGTCGCAAATCGGCGCCAGCACCTCCGCCCCCCATCCTGCTAGTGCGAGCAGCGTCTGCACATTGCGGGCCACCATGCGACTCAAAGCGCTCGCGGCCCCGTCTGCCTGCGCACGAGTAGCCTGCCCCGCCGCGTCAGTGGCGGCATCGCCATGTTGCAGCCAGTCGTAGGACACACCGGTGGCGCGCGCCCATTTGCGCACCATCGTGGGGCGCGGCGCCGACGTAGCCGCGCGCTCGTGGTTGCTGATTGAGCCGCGCGACACTTCCATGCGGTCGGCCAGCTCTTGCTGCTCCAGGCCCGCCGCCTCGCGCGCCTTGCGCAACCGGTCGTGGATCGTGAAGTGCGGCGTCATTGTCATTGGGTAAAGCGTTTGTGTGCTCATAGGCACATTCTATGCGCAAACTTGTGCGCGCGCAATTGGTTGCGCGCGCACGTTGCGTCGAGCGTTCAAACCGACTCCGCATTCAAACTTGCGCATGTGTACAACGAGGTGCTAGCTTGTGCACATGTCCAATTCGCTGCCCACGCTACTCACCACCGCCCAGGTGGCTGACATGCTCCACACAACGCCCTCCACAATCACGCGATGGCACAAGGCGGGCCGCCTAAAGGCCGCATTTAAGGCCCCCGGCTTGCGCGGCGCGCGACTCTACCGCGAAGAAGACGTTGAGAAGCAGCGCGCCCGGCTAGCGCGCACAGCCCACGAGCAACTTGCACACCTGTCCAAGTAGTGCTCGCGGTTGATCTTGAAAGGCACCCCAATGAACCCTCGAATCCCTGCTGGTTTGTCTCGGCTGGCGGCCCCGCCGGTCCCGCGTCTGGAGCTGCCGCTGCTTGATGATGGGCGGCTGGATTGTCTGACGCTGCATGCGCAGCCGGACTGGTCGAAGCGCGCGCCGCTTTTCGTGCCGCTGCTGGATGGGCCGGTGGAGTCCACGACGCGGGCGGAGCAGCTGATCGAGCGCATTTACATGGCTCGCGTGCTGGCTGTGGCCGCTCAGCTGGAGGCGGATATGCTCCGCGCTGCGCTGCTCGCATACACCCCGCCCAGGTCGGACGACAAGCGCTTGGAGGCGGCCCGTGACGACATGGCGGCGCAGGTGGCTTACCTGGAGCGCCTGGCAGGTGGTCACCACACGCACGCCCAGACTCTGCTGGCCACGGCGCTGGGTATTGGTGGTGTGCTGGCAGATCGTGACACCTGGATGTCGGTGGTCACGGTGTCCCTGCCTGTCTCTGGGCAGGGGGTGGCGGCATGAGTGCCTACTGGCGCGAGGTCGCCCGAGTAGTAGGCGCCGGCATGGTGATGTGCGCTGCCGCCGCCCTGGTCGTCATCACCGCCTATGGGGCGCTGGTCTGACCACCGCCCCCCATTTTCAGACTGTCACGAAGGAGTCACTATGCGTATTGCGCATTATTGGGGGATTGTCAAGTACGAGGTTGGGCTTGTGTGGGCGTCCCTGCGCGATGGAGCTCGCTCCCTGGCCCGGCGGCACCCCGTGCTGGTGCGCCTGCTGAGCCTGGCCCTGGTCGCCCAGCTCATCGCCGTCTATGCGGTGATGATGTATGCCCTGGTGGTGGCGTGATGTGCGCGTGTGATTGTGGCAAGCCCTCGCCGGCCCCGGCCCCTGTTGTGGCTGGTGGTGTCTCGGTGGAGGAGGCGGAGGACACTCTGCAGGGTGCCGCTCAGCTGGAGTCGGGGGAGCGGTTGTGGCCCTCGCGTGGGCGGCGGGTTCGCGCGGCGGCGGGTTTTGTGGCCCGCTCCCTGTGGAAAGACCTGGCGGCGTTGGTCACGGTGGGCCTGGCTGGTGCGGGTGTGTGGTGGCTGCGCGAGCAGGTTTTCGCGTGGGGTCGTGCCCACATGTCTGGTGGTGTGGCCGTGGTCGGCTGGATCGCGCAGGCTTTGCTGGCGTGTCTGGGTGTGCTGATCGTGCTGGTGCTGGGTGTGCTGATTTTCCAGGCGCTGGGCCGTGCCCGCTCCCAGTATCGCCAGTGGCGTGATGGTGAGGCGCTGCGTCTGATGACGGGCGGTGGGGCGCGATGAGTTCGTCGGAGCATGTGACGGTCCCGCAGGTGGCCCCGCAGGTGGCGCGCGCTTACTCGATGGCGCGTCGCTGGTTGGGGTCTCTGCCGGGTGTGGTGCTCCAGGCTCTGGCTGAGCAGGTGGCGGGTGAGCCGTCTCGCGTGTTGGTGGTGGACCGGTGGGCTCTGGGCACGTGGGGGGCCGGTTTTTCGGCGACCGCGACGGTGCCTGCCGCCGCGCTGCGCGCCCGTGTATACGCGAGCTTTTTCCACGTGCTGACCGTGGAGGGCCCCACCCGCTTTGAGCAGCGTCTGCGTGCGGCGTGTATCCGGGCTGGGTCTCGTGATCTGCGCACTCGTGACATGGAGCCGCGCGTGCCGGCGGAGCTGGTGGCTGTGCTGGGGCGTATCCGCATGATGGTGCGCGACCGGGCGCCTGGTGGCCTGTCCGCCCCGGCGGGGGTGGCGGCATGAGCAGGTCGGATTCTGTGGCGCGTGATCTGCGGATGGTACGCGATCTGGCTGCCCCGGTGAGTGGCCGGGTGCTGCTGGTGGAGTGTGACGTGGAGGGCGTGCCGGTCACGCAGGGATCTACTCGTTTGGTGGGTGCGCGCTTCAGTAGGGCGCGGGTGACTCACGAGCACGCCGCTGCACTGCGGCTGTGGCGCCGCCAGGTGTCCGCTGCGGTCGCTGCTGCCGCGCTGGTGGATGAGCCGTGGGATGGCCCGGTGCGGGTCGAGGTCGTTTTTTACCTGGAGCGCTCGCAGACCTCGGTGCGTCTGCGGCGCGCGCTGCCGTCGGTCAAGCCGGACCTGGACAAGCTGGCCCGCGCGGTTTTGGACGCGCTGGCTCCGCGTCGTGGGTCTGGCCTGCTGGTGGAGGACTCGCGCGTGGTGGAGCTGGCGGTCTCGAAGCGTTTTGGGGCCGCCTGCTCGGGCGCGCCGGCTACTGGCGTGACGCTGCGCGTGTATGGGCTGCGTCCCGCCGTGTCTGGGGGTGTGGCGTGAGCGAGTGGGGATTGCGTGAGTTTTTGCCGCCGGCTACTGAGGTGGTGCCGTCGGTACCGGCCCCGCAGCCACCGGCGGTGGCGTTCCAGGACGAGGCGGTGACGCTTTACCAGGGCAATGCGCTGCAGGGTCTGATCTGGCTGGCCGCCTCGGGCATGGCCGGCATGGTGGACGCGTGCGTGACCGACCCGCCGTATTCGTCGGGCGGGACTTTCCGGGGGGATCGCACCCAAGCGACCTCCAAAAAATACTTCGATGACGAGTCGGTGGCCTCGTCGAGCGTCGCCGATTTCATGGGAGACAACCGGGACCAGCGCAGCTATCAGGCGTGGACGGTGTGGTGGATGGAGCAGGTGCTCCAGCTGCTGACCCCGGGCGGGGTGCTGGCCGCGTTTTGTGACTGGCGTCAGGCTCCGACCATTTCTGATGCGCTCCAGCTGGCCGGTGCGGTGTGGCGTGGCACGGCTGTGTGGCACAAGCCGAACGGGCGGCGGTTCCTGTCCCGCTTCGGGGTGATGGCGGAATACATCCAGTGGGGCACGCGTGGCCCGCGCGGTGAGGTCGAGGGAGTGGGCGCGCTACCTAGTGTTTTCACGCACTCCACGCAGGTGCAGGGCAAAGTCCACCAGACCCAAAAACCGCTCGCTTTGATGGAACAACTCTGCGCGATCGCCCCGCCCGGTGGTCTGATTCTGGACCCGTTTGCGGGGTCTGGCACAACACTGCTCGCGGCCCGTAATACCGGGCGCCGCGCGATTGGTTTTGAGCTCTCGCCTGAGATCGCGGCGGTAGCGGCGGCGCGGCTGCGTGATGCCCCGCCGGCGCTGGTGGTGGGTGATGTGGCAGACACCGCCCGCCCCTCCCCCGCGTCTGCCCCGCCGGCGTTGTTGCCGCTGCTGGAGTAGCCCCTTCGTCCCTGTTCCCCTTTCCCCTACACGTCCCCCACGTCCCAAAAGTTCACGGTTCAACTATTTCGTAGGAAGGCACATTCTGATGAGTATCGAGATTCAGGCCACGGATGCGATTGGCTCGGTCGGTGGCACTTCGACGCACGCTCCCCAGCTGTCGCTGGAGGGCAAGACGGTTTATCTGGCGGGCCCTATGAGTGGGCGCCCGGATTTCAACCGGGCGGCGTTTCATCGTGTGGCGGCTGCGCTGCGTCGCTCGGCACATGGCGTGGCGGAGGTGATCAACCCGGCGGAGGTCGAGCTGCCCGCAGGTGCCACGTGGGAGGAGTACATGGCGGTGGGCTTGGCGGGGGTGGCGCGCGCTGACTTGGTGGTGGTCCTGCCGGGGTGGACTGGTTCGCGTGGCGCGTCCATCGAGGTGGCCACTGCTCGCGCGCTGGGCCTCCCGGTGGTGGCAGCCTCGCTGGTACTACCGGTGGGGGATGTGGGTGAGACGCCTGCGTGGGAGTCCCCCGAAGCGCTGGCCCGTGTGGTGGCGCGCTTCCCGCGCGTGTGCACGCGGTTTCTCTCTGACGAGAGCGATCTAGTCCTAGCTCGCGACGCCGAAGCGATCCTCGACGCCTTGTTTGATGATGGGGATGAGCTGGCGCCCGCAGGGATGGTGCTGGCGGCTGGCTACGCCCTAGAGGGTCTGCTCAGTGTCTTCCGTCTGGTCGCGCCCGCGTTGTCGCCGGCAGCAGCATGGTTGCAGATGGGCGCCATAACTGGCGCCTCCGATGAGGTGGTCGGGGGCCGGGATCACCTTTTTTGGGGGTCGTGGCTGGCGCTCGCCCCGCACCAGCGCGGCGAGTTCACCCTCATGGTCCTAGATGTCTCGCAGGACTCGCCTGAGGAGTGCGAGCAGAGCATACGCGCCGCCGCGCGCCTGCTGCTTCACGCCGCTGTGTGCTACGTGAAATTCGCCGCCGGCATCGTCAGTTCAGGGCTGGCGTCCGCGCTGCGTGAGGCTGGCGTGCCTATCACCGAGGTGGGGGTGGAGCAGTGAGCACGCTACTAGCCACCGCTCCCCCTGCTGTGCGATCGGGGTCCAGCCCGTTCGGGGCCGCGCACCTGGAGCTGCTGGCCGAGCTGTTCGTGGAGCGTGACCTGGAGGGCGCGGCGTGCGCGGGTCAGCCGAGCATTTTTGATGCCGGCGAGCGGGGCGGGATGCCGCTGGAGCAGGCCCGTGCCCTGTGTGAGGCCTGCCCGGTGCGTGCGGCGTGTGCCCGGCTGGGTGATGGGCCTGATGGTCGATTTGGGTACTGGGCCGGCACGTCGGCCAGCGCTCGCGTCGAGAAGCGTCGGCGCCGGCCCGGCCCGGCGGTGCTGGTGGATGAGTATGCGCGCCTGGTGGCGCAGGCCTCCGCCCGCTCTGGCCTGGGTGGCTGTACCTCGTGGCATCTGCGTGCTGCCGCCTCATGGGTGACTCCGGTCGCGGCGGGACGCTATCTATCCATCCTGTCCCGCACAGGCCGTGTCGCCTGTGGTGAGCGATGGACCGGACCAGATGGTCACAGCTACCGGGTCTATCGACCTACAGCCACCCTCCTGCCCACCTCCGCGACCGCGTCCGCTTCCATGCCCAGGCCCGCCCCGCTCATCGAGGAGATCGCCGCGCTTGTGGCTCGCCTCGCCCCGAAAACCGGCATCCGGGCGGTCACGTCGTGGCACATCCAGCGCGCCAAACCGCGTCTGCCGATCCCTGCGATCACCCGCACGCTGGCAGACCTATGCCGTGCCGGGCGTGTCGAGAGCCGTGAGGACCGGTGGCGAGCCCCGAATGGGCGCTACTACCTCGCCTACGCCCCGACTGACTGCCTAGATGCCGATATGGAGGCCATCAAATGACCACCGCGCTCATTATCGCCGCGACGCTCACCGCCGCCACCGCCGTGTCCTGGGCTGGCCTGTATCTGGCTGACATGGCCCGCGCCTGGCGCGCGGACCTACGGTTCCTGCGTGGCGAGACCGACGACCTGGACGCCCCGGCCCCGCTACTGGGTACGCACCGGGCCCGCGTCGAGACCACCCTCGCCATCGCCATGTCCGTGTCTGGCCTGGCCGCCGTCGCCGCGTTCGCCTCCCTCCTGCTGGCGGCTAGCGAGGGCACTGCCGACCTAGCCATCACCAACACGATTGACGCAGCAACCATTCGAGAATTTCTAAACGTTGGCGCCCCCGAGGGGGTAGACCGATGACCACGCCGGTGCTGGATGTGACCTGCGGTGCCAGGATGATGTGGTTCGACAAGCGCGATCCCCGCGCCACCTTCTGCGACAGCCGCGCCGAGACAATGCAACTCTGCGACGGGCGCACTCTGAACATCGCGCCCGACCAAATCGCCGACTTCCGCAACCTTCCTTTCGATGACGAGTCCTTCTATCTCGTTGTTTTCGATCCCCCACACCTAGCGCGGCTAGGCGAATCGTCATGGCTGGCGTCCAAATACGGCGCCCTCCTGCCGACATGGCAGGACGACATTCGGGCCGGCTTCGATGAGTGCTTCCGGGTGCTGAAACCACACGGGGTACTCGTTTTCAAGTGGTCCGAGGTGCAAATCCCGCTCTCGGCGGTCCTGGCCTTGTCCTCGGTGCGCCCGCTTTTCGGGCACACCACCACCGCGACGGGGACGACCCACTGGTGCACCTTCATCAAGCCGGCCTGTCCCGCACCGCACAACTCCGCGCCCTCGGCAACGGCGTCGTCCCCCAACAAGCCGCCGCCGCGCTCGCGGTCATGGCTGAACGCGCCCACGAACTCACGACCACAGGACGGATCGCAGCATGAGCGATTTGCCCACCGATGAATCGCAATCCGAGCGAGTGAAATTGCTAGCCGAAGTCGCAGGCAGCTGGGGCGGAGCGTTCCCAGACGGCCTGGACTCCGTGGCCCTGATCCGCGCCATGCGCGGCGACGACGAGGAGGAGAGATGAACGATTTTGAGTATTTGGAGTATCTGCCGCATATGAGCCGTGGAGTGCAGCGGTTTATCGCTGAGGACGTGCTGCAGCGTGGCGTGATGAGCACGATCAGGGCGGTGGTGCGCGCATCATCGGGAGAGTGCGTGCCGGCAGATCGTGTTTTATCCACTGGGATGATCGAGGCAGACATCGAGCTGGGGCGGTACAGGCTGGCGCGCCTCCGGGTACGAGTGGAGACGCCAGCTGCCGATACGGAGATGTATCTGCACGCGCGCGGAGCGTATGGCGCGGCGCTGGTGGCCGTGCAGCAGGCCGCTAGGGATATCACGGCGTGGGCACGGCAGGTGCTGCATGGTGGTGATTCGCCTAGCGCCTGGCGCGCCTCGGTGCGGAGACTCCCACGGACAGGCCTGTGGTCCGGCGACTTGCATGGTCCGGCGGGGTATCACGCGCACACGGTCGGCGCTGCGACTGCGGAGGATGCAGTGGAGTGGCTGACCGAGCGCGCGCTCCGGGTGCTGAATGACCCCGTGGCCGCAGCGGCGATCAAGATCGACGTGCTGGACAGTGCACCCGTGCGGGCGGGGGTGGCTGCTGGTGAGTGATAACGAGGTGACTATCACCGGGAACCTGGCGGCTGATCCTGAGCTCCGGTTCGTCCAGAACGGCAGCCCGGTAGCCAACTTCCGTGTGATTTCGTCCTCCCGCCAGTTTGACCGTGCGGCGAATGAATGGCGCGACGGCCCGACAATCGCGGTGCGTGTCGAGGCGTGGAATGAGCTCGCCGAGCATGTAGCGGAGTCGCTGACCAAGGGCACGCGCGTGGTCGTGCGTGGCCGCTTGTCGCAGCGCACCTATGAGGGCCGTGACGGAGTGGAGCGCAGCAGTGTCGAGCTGCGCGCGGAGGATGTGGCGGTCTCACTGCGGTGGGCCACTGTCCACGTCGAGCGCAAGCGCCGAGACTCCGGCCAGGGAACCGGCTCGCCCGGCCCGCAGGGTGGCGGACCTACCGCATCCGGTGGAGGGTACGTCCCGCCACCGGCGGGGTATCGCCCCGGCCCATCTGGCCCGCCCCCGGGGTGGGCATCACCGAGTGGGAGCTATGACGATGGCGCCCCGTTTTAGCTGGCCCCGGGGTGAGGCGCGTGGCCCGCCGCCAGCGGGTGAGTAATGCAGGCAGATGTTTTGGGAGGAGGTAGACCGTGAGCTGGTCTCGCATGGGGGACACCGCCCCGCTGCACCCACAGGTGATGGCAGTGGTCGGCCTGGCACCGGATGAGCCGTGGGCAGTCAATGAAATGCGCGGATTCATTTTCAGCCTGTACATGGCCTCCGGCGCGCACGATACCGACTATGTGGTCGATTTCGGGACGGTACAGCTTTACGGCAGCGAGCGGTGGGCGCTGCTGCTTTCGCGGGCGGTCGCTCTCGGCCTGGTCGAGGAGGTCACTGTCCAGGGCCTGCCGGCCCTGCGGTTGCTGGTCGATCCGAAATTCGTCCACCTCCGCCTGAAAGAAGAGATCACTGCCTCGCGCAATCGGGCGGCGGACAATCAGTCCAAGACACTGCGCGCGCTGGCACTGTATCGAGACGGGGACAATTGTCGCTGGTGCGGCAAGGAGGTCCGCTGGCGCGGCCCGGTCTCGCCCACCCGTGGCGAGCTGGACCACCTGGACCCGGACGCGCTGCGCGAACCGGGCAACCGCTCGGACGTCGATGACGTGGTGATCGCTTGCAAATCCTGCAACTCATCGCGGCGCGACAACCGCGCCGCGTTCCATGCCAAGTACCCGGTCCCGCTGGAGGTGCCGGAGACCCCGTACTACTCCGCCGCCACGGCGGAGTACATCGAGCGGCACACGGCATTCCGTGTGGCGCCCACCTATCCATCGGATCCCATCATCAGCGTCGAGCGACCTCGGGCAGCCAGTCCGGGTGACCGCTCCGCTGTGGCGTCGAGCGACCTCGGGCAGCCAGTCCGGGTGACCGCTCCGCCGACCGATGGAGACCAGGTGCGCGCGGACGCTCCATATATATACGAGTCGCGCGTGGCCAGCCCGGTCCCGGGGAGTCCTGTCGAGTCTCGCCCGAGTCTCGAAAAAGTGTCAAGACTTTCAGGGTCAGGAGTGCGCACTCCTCGGGACGGGACTGGTCGGGACCGGGCCGGGCCGGGCCTGGCCGGGCATGGCCCGGCTTTACCTAGACAAGAGATTGGTAAGCAGGTGGGCGGTCCCTTTGGTGGGGGTCGTCGTGGTGGTCGCCGTCGTGGTGGCAGGAGGAGTGCGCGGTGAGTCTGCTGCGGAGGTATCTGGAGGACCTGTGTCAGTGGGTGGGGGAGATTCCCGACCCGCACGCGGCACGGATTGGTCTGCGCTCATCATGGCCGCGCCGGGATTCGTCTCGGCTGGGTGTGCAGTCGCAGAGTGATGCGCTGCCGTTTCGGCTGGAGGTGGCGCTGGATTCCATCGAGTCCGACGGGCCGGCGGGGATCGTCTCGCGTGGTGGCCTGGAGGATTACCTCGATGGGTGGCGTGATGTGCTCTCTGATGCCCTGGGGCTGGACTATGCGATGCACCTGCCGCCGTGGCGGTGGCTGTTGCTGCACGTCGAGCGCATCGAGGCTGAGTATGCGCATGTGGGTGAGCTCGTGGCGCAGGTGGCTACCACTCATGGCGTGGTCGCTCGCTTGGCTGGTCGCAATCCTGAGCAGCTGGGGCCGTGCCCGCGCTGCTGCTCTCTGGTGATGTCCTGGCCTGGAGCTACTGGCATGATCGAGCCGACCTGCTCAGGCTGCTCTACCGTGTGGCGCACCCCCGCCGTGCTCCATGCTGAGGTCGCTGAGCTCCACCGTGAGCGGCTGCGTCAGTCCGGGGCGGAGCAGTGGGTCAGTCGTGGCACTGCGGTGGCGCTGCATGCGCGGCTGACTCGGGACAATCTGCGCCAGCTGGTCAGGCGTGGCCGGGTGCGTGCGCGTGGCGTGGACTTGGTGGACCTGGGTGATGTGAACCGGGCGATGGGCACCGTGGTCGATGCACCCGGTCAGGTGTCCGGTGGCGTGTGCGCGTAGGCGCGCGCGTGCGCGCGTTGACATGCGCGCACGCGCGTGTCACGCTTGGGGCAGCAGTGGTGTGCCTTCCGCTGCATCAGGCCCCAAGCCGTCAGCGGCTTGGGGTTTCTGGTTGAGGGGACCCGGGGGGTGGCGGCGCGATGGGACGACAGGGACGCGCCGCCACTTCCCGGGACTCCAACTCGTGGCGGATGCTGCAGCGTCGCGTGATGGCTGAGGCGCGGCGCCTGCGCCCGCCGTGCGGGCTGTGTGGGCTGCCGATCAATTACCACACCCGCAACGCCAACGCCGTGGACGCGCCAAGCGTCGATCACATCAAGCCGTGGGCCGCTTTCCCGCACCTACGGGACGACCCGGCCAATGTCATGGTGGTGCATCAAGGCTGCAACAAGGCCAAGGGCGCCCGCCTCCAGGTGCCGAGTATTGGCAACACGTCGCGCCGCTGGGGCGCCCCACCCGAAGCGGCCCGGGGGTAGGGGCGTACAAATCACGCATTAGTGACCTGTGTCACAGGAGTGAGCGGGCAGGTGTATCCCCCTCCCCGAGGTCGTAGGGGGGTCGGGCGCGCACGCGCTCGCGGGTGTGCAGGCGCGCGCGTGTTAGGAGGGTATGTCCATGGCGAAGGCGGTCGCGCGCGGGCCGGTCAAGCGCTTCCCCGAGGGGGACTTGGCGCATCTGCTGGATGAGGCGCTGGAGGTGGCAACGTGGCTGACGGATGCGGACAAGCCGACGATCCAGCTGGCCCGTAACCTGGCGGTGCGTCTGGACCGGCCCGATTTCCCCTATGTGACCTATGACGGGGAAAACTGGTCGCTGGACAACGTGAGTGAGTCGCTGTTTTTGCGGACGCTGGAGAAGCTGGGGCTGATGCCGAGCGGGCGCGCCGGCCTGGTACCGAAGGAGGCTGATTCCGGTGCGGCAAAGCTCGGTCGCCTCCAAGCCCGCGTCCGTGAAACGACAAAGCCCGCCCCGGAAAAGCCAAGCAAATAAGCCCTCGAACGCCGGCGAATACTACGACCGATTCATGGCCGCAGCGGTCAAGAACTGCCCGCTGCGCAACGGCGACAAGCTGGTCGGGCACACCGAGCCGCGCATCCACACCCCGCCGCTGCGCCCGCTCACGCCCGAGACCTCGCTCGGCTATTCGCTGATCGAATTCGCTGAGCTCATCGGTGTCCCGCTGCTGCCCTGGCAGCAGGCCCTAGCCATCCGGGCACTGGAGCTTCACCCTGAGACTGGGCGATTTCGCTTCCGCACGGTGGTGCTGCTGGTGGCGCGCCAGAATGGCAAGTCCACCATCGCCCAGCTCGTCACCCTGTGGAATCTCTACGTGCTGCAGGTGGCTTTGGTGCTGGGCACGGCGCAGGTGCTGGATGTGGCCGAGGAGCTGTGGCAGTCGTGCGTGGACCTGGCGGAGGCCTGCCCGATCATGGGCCCCGAGGTCGATACCGTCTGCAAGACCAACGGCAAGAAGGCCCTGGAGCTGCGCTCCGGGGCACGCTACAAGGTCGCCGCCGCGACGCGCAGAAGCGGGCGCGGCCTTTCCACCGATCTGCTGCTGCTGGATGAGCTGCGCGAGCACACGACGTTTGCGGCCTGGTCCGCATCGACAAAGACCACGCAGGCCCGCCCGCGCGCGCAAATCTGGTGCATGTCCAATGCCGGAGATTTGAAATCCGTGGTGCTGAAACATCTCCGCCTCAAAACCCATCAGGCGCTTGGTGACCCGGACGGGTTTTGCAAGGCGTGGGGTGATGGCGCGACGCAGGGCGTGGAGGCTGACGGTCCGGGTGAGGATGATGAGGAAACCACCGGGGCGATCGGACTTTTCGAGTGGTCGGCTGCCCCGGGCCGGGACGTGTGGGACCGCACCGGCTGGCAAGAAGCTAACCCGGCGCTCGGCTACCTGATCACGGCGGACTCGCTGGCCGCCGCTGCCGGCAGCGACCCCGAGACCGAGTTCCGCACTGAGAATCTGTGCCAATGGGTGCTGACCATGCAGGTGAGTGCTTTTGGGCCTGATGCGTGGGAGGAGTGCCGCGACCCGGTGGGTGAAATCCCTGACGAGTCGCCGATCACCTATGCGGTGGATGTGGCCCATGACCGCAAGGCGGCCACGGTGGCCGTGGCCGGCCAGCGCGCAGATGGCCGCTACCAGGTGGAAATCTGCGCCTATTCCCTGGCCGGCGGCTGGTCTCGCTGGATCCCTGCGTGGTTCAAGCAGTTCGTCAGCCCGGAAAACCCGGCGCGGGTCGTGGTCAACTCTCGCGGCTGCCCGGCGGCGCCGCTGGTTGATGACCTGGCCGAAATCAAGGGCCTCACGGTAGTGCCGTGGGAGGGCCGCGACCTGAGCATCGGGGCCGGCGCTTTCTACGACCGTGTGATGGCTGCCGTGGATGAGGACGCCACCCTCCTGCCCCTGGCGCACCGAGGGAACGATCCGCTCACCCTGGCCGCCCAGACCGCCACGCAAAAGTACGCCGGGGATTCCTGGTACTGGTCCCGGGCTGGCTCAGCCAATGATGCCAGCCCTCTAGTGGCTGCAACCGGGGCACTTTGGGATGTCATTTTCAACGCCCCCGGCCCGGCGGCCCCGATCTACGACGAAAACTACTCATTGACCTAGGAGGCGCTCGATGTTTCGCCGCGATGCCTACACCACGGCCCTGCTCGCCCACATCGGCAAGCGCGTCGTGGCGCCCCTGGGGGATGCGGAGGTCGTCGGCACGCTCAGCGACGTCGGCCCCGGCTTCATCGCCCTAGCCGACATCACCATCGGTGACGTCGAGGCCGCCGGCATTACACACATTTTCGCGCCGGCCTGGGTGCAGGTGGTGGCCGATGCCTAAGCTACTGACCTCTGCCGGGCTGATGCGCGCCATCGGTGGCGCCGCCTCCGACCCGGGCCCGTCCTACACCGTGGTCGACCCGCCATTCCGCCTGCGGGACTGGGACGACCACACCGGGGTGGTCCCGCTGTCTGACGTGTGGCGTGCCCAGCCCGCCATCCGCACCGTCGTGGAGTACATCGCCCGCACCATCGCCACCATCCCGCTCCACGTCTACCGCCGTGAGCCCGATGGTGGCCGCACCCGTGTGCGCACCGGCCCGGTCGCTGACGCGCTCGCGGTGCCCTCGCCCCTGCCGGGGCAGGGGGCCTATCGGTTTTGGTTCCGGCTGCTGGTGGACCTGCTGATTTATGACCGGTGGCTGGTGGCGGTGCTCCAGGATGGGCCCCGCCCCGAGCTCGTGCGTATCCCCCCGCGCCGCTTCCACCTGAAATCGGACGCGCTGGACCGCATCACCGGTATCGAGCTGCTGGGCCGGCTGGGTAAGTCACGTGAGGTGGACCCATCCCACTACCTGCTCGACGTCGGCTATGCCCAGAACTCCGGGGCCGGCACGTCCCCGATTGCCACCCTGGCGGGTGTGCTGCGTGAGGCGCAGCAGGCCGAGGAATACCGCGCCCGCGCATTCACGCAGGGCGCCCACCACACCGGGGTGATCGAGCGCGAGGAAAAGTGGGAGACGGTGGCCGACCGCAACCGCTTCTTGGAGGGCCTGCGCGCATTCACTGCCCAGGCTGAGCGCGCCGGCGGCGTGATGCTGCTGGATGACGGCATGAAATGGAAAGACCGCAGCGCTGACCTGGCCATGCTTACCGATGCCTCCGCACGCGCATTGACCACCATCGAGGTGGCCAATGCTTTCCACGTGCCGCCCGAGCTAATCGGACTGCGCGAAGGCAACTACTCCAATGTTGAATCATTGCGCCAGGCCCTGTATAGGGATAATCTGGCGGCGGAGATTTCCTCGCTGGAGGGTGCGTTCTCCCGCCTGGTTGAAATCCTCCAGCCCGGCGAGGGCCTCTACATCGAGGCCGCTGTGGAGGCCAAGCTGCGCGGCGCGTTCGAGCAGCAGGCCCGCTATCTGCAGGCCGCTGTGGGTGGCCCGTGGCTCTCCCGCAATGAGGCCCGCGCCCGCATGAATCTGCCCGCCATCGACGGCGCCGACGAGCTGATTGTCCCGCTCAACGTCGTCGAGGGCGGCCAGGCATCCCCACTAGATGCCGGCACCCAAAACATCGGCAAAACCAGCGCCGCGCTCGCGGCCCGCAAGAGCGTGGTGGAGCGGGTGCTGGTAAAAAGCGCCGACCTCGAAGCCGGGGATTACCACGCCCAGGCCGCCGCCGTGCTGGCCCGGTTTTTCGACCGGCAGGCTGCCTCCGTCCTCTCCGCCCTGGGCGCCAAGGCCACCTGGTGGGACCAGTCCCGCTGGGACCGGGAACTCTCCGCTGACCTCAACGCCCTCGCCACCCGCGTCGTCGCCCAGATGGGCCCCGATGCGCTCGCGGCGATGGGGGTGGAACCTGAGCGGTGGGACCAGGACGCGGTGATCGCCTATCTGGCGGTGATGTCTCGCCACCGCGCCAAGTGGATCAACGAGGCGACCTACCGGGCGCTGCTGGCTGCCATCGAAGCGGACGGTGTGGACCCGCGCGAGGTGTTCGAGCGGGCGAAGAACTCGCGCACGAAGTCCGCCGCCGGCGCGCTTATCGCCGCGCTGGGCAGCTTCGCGGCGGTGGAGGCCGGCAGCAAGCACGGCCCGCCCAATGCCCGCAAGGTCTGGCTGGTGCGCTCGGGTAATCCGCGCGCCTCGCACGCGGCCATGCACGGAGACTCCGCGCGCCTACACGACGCATTCTCCAATGGGATGCAGTGGCCCGGTGACCCGGCGGGCGGCGCCGATGAGGTGGCCGGCTGCCGCTGCGGCGTGGCAATCATGGCGGCGCAGGATGTGCGCCAATGATCCGCGTGATCACCGGCCCGCCCTGCGCCGGCAAAACCACCTACATGCACGAGCACGCCACCGCCGGTGACGTGCTCGTTGATTTTGACGCCATCGCTGCCGCACTCGGTGGCCCCGCCCACCAATCCACCGGGGCCATCAAAAGCGCGGCACTCACCGCCCGGGCCGCTGTCATCGCTGAGCTGCTGGCCGCCCCGGACGTGGAGGCGTGGATCATCCACACCCGCCCAAGCGAGGCCGACCGCGCCCGCTACGCCGCCGCCGGCGCCCAGGTCATCCACCTAGACCCCGGCCTAGACGAATGCCTCGCCCGCGCCCAAGCCGCCGGGCGACCCTTCCCCACCCTCGATGTCATCCGCACCTACTACGAAAAGGCCACGCCCATGAAGCTCAAGCACGCGCTCGCGGTCGAGATTAAGTCCGTCGAGGATGGTCCCGAGCCGGGGACCAAGGTTTTCACCGGCTACGCCTCCACCTGGACCCGCACCCCCGACAGCTATGGGGAGGTGGTCGCCAAGGGCGCTTTCGCTGACTCCCTGGCGGAGTGGGCCGCCAAGGGCACCCCGATCCCGGTGCTGTGGAATCACGACCACTGGCAGCCCGAATCCTTCGTGGGGCATGTGCTGGAGGCCATCGAGGACGACCACGGCCTGCTCATCAAGGGCGCCATCGACACCAGCAACCCGCGCGGCGCCCACACCCACCGCCTGCTAAAGACGGGCGTGATCACCAAAATGAGCTTCGGCTACGACGTCCTGGACTCAGCCACGATCGACCTCGATGGGGAGCGAGTGCGCGAGCTGCGCAAAATCGCCCTCCACGAAGTCTCCCTCGTCCCCTACCCGGCCAACCCTGACACCTCCATCGAGGACGTCAAGACCGACCCCGCCGCCCACGCGGCATTCACCCCCGCCGAAATCGCCGTGCTCAAAGCGCTCGCGGCGAAGGCGTCTCAATCTGCCCCCGTGGAGGGGGAAGCCGGCGACAACGCACCTGCGCCCGTCGAGGCCGCTGTCAGCGGTAAGGCGGCGCGTGCTGCGGAGGCCGTCGCGCGCGCAACCCAAGAACTAGCCGCCCTCACTACCGAGGGCTAGAAGGAGAATCCACATGAACCTGGAAAAGCAGCGCGCCGACGCCCTAGAGCGCGCGCAGAAGCTCACCGCCCTCGTGCAGGAAAAGGGGGGCGACGTCACCGAGGCGGAGATCGAGAACCTGAACGCGGCGGTCGCTGAGGCCACGCGCCTGGACTCCGCCCTCGCGGCCACCAAATCCGCCCGCGCTACCCTGGACTCCCTGGGAGACGGTGGCGACGATGACCGCGCCCCGGCGGATGAGACCGGTTTCAAGGCCGCGACCACCCTCGGCGAGCGCTTCACCAAGGGCGCCCCCTACAAGGACTTCCAGCGCAAGTACCCCGCCGGCCTGTCCGACGCCGGCTCCGCCACCATCGAGCCGACCAAGATCGCCACCATGACCGAGCTGCTGGCCGCCAAGAGCGCGCCCATCAGCTCCACCACGCTCGCCCACCTGCCCAAGGAACGGCGCGCCACGGTCAACCTGGTCGCGCCCCCGGACCTGACCATCCTGGACGTCATCGCCCACGGCAAAATGAACGGCCCGTTCGACTACATCCAGATCACCGCCGTCACCAACAACGCCGCCGTGGTCGAGGAGGCCGTAGACGACTCCAAGCCGCTCAAGCCCATCTCCGGCTTCACCACCGCGCTCGCGGAGTGCCGCTCTAGCACTTTTGCTGACGGCCTGGACGTGACCAACCAGTTGCTCAGCGACGCCCCGGCGATGGCCTCACTGCTGGAGTCCCAGATGGTGGACAACCTGCACGTCAAGATCGCGGACCAGGTGGTCAACGGCGCTGGCACGCAGGGCGCGCCGCGCGGCATCCTGCACACCACCGGTGTGCAGGAGCTGACCTACACCGCCGGCGCGGACGCCACCCGCTCCATGATCGAGGCTGTCCGCAAGGGCAAGACGAAGCTGCGCAAGGCTGGTGCGCGCGGCGCCGTCGTGCTGGTCAATCCTGAGGACGAGGAGGCCATCGACCTGCTGCAAGACAAGGAGGGCAAGTACCTGGGTGCGGGCCCGTGGGGTTTGGCGCCGCGCACGCTGTGGGCGATGCCTCGCATCGAGAGCGAGCACGTCGAGAAGGGGACCATCCTCATGGGTGACATGAGCCAGGTCATGCTCATGGACCACGAAGGCGTGTCTATCGACGTTTTCACCCAGCACAAGGACTACGCGCAGCGCAACCGCGCCTACGTGCGCGCTGAGCTGCGCGCCGGCCTGGTGATCTGGAAGCCGGCCCACCTGCTGATCGTGAAGAAGGGGTGAGCGCGATGACCATGGTCACTATCGATGGGGTGCGCTACACCCTGGATGACGCGATCGATCAGGGCCTGCTGGAGCGCGCCGACCTCGACACGGTGCGAGCGGCCACACCGGTGGCGGGCTCGGTCCCCCACCCCAAGCGCTCCGCCCCCGCCAGGGCCTCTCGCTCCAAGCCGGCGTCCAAGCCGCCGGCCGAGCCCGAGGCTGAGGAGGTCGAGGAGCCGACCGACGCTGAGGCTGAGGACGAGGCGGACGCGGACATTCCGGTGACGGTGGAGAGCACTCCGGTGCACTCTGGCCGTCGCACGGCCCGCAACTGATCTGGAAGGGGGCGGCATGGGGCCGTTTTTGACTGCTGATGAGGTCGCTGCTGCCTCTGGTGGGCGCGTGGGAGTCGGGGATCCCCGTATCCCGGTGCTGCTGGAGGCGGCCACGGCGGCCATCCGCGCTATCTGCGGCTGGCATGTCGCCCCCGTCCTGACCGAGACGCAGGTGCTGGATGGGACCGGGGGCGCGCTGATGTACGTGCACTCCGGTCACATCCGCTCCGTGACCTCCCTGGTCGTTGATGGCGTGCAGCTGGTCGAGGGCAGGGATTTCGGGTGGTCGCAGCTGGGGATGATCGAGCTTTACGGGGGCCGGCGCTTTCCGCGCCGGTTCCGGTCGGTGAGCATCACCCTGGAGCACGGCCATGATCAGGCGCCGGACCTGACGGGTCTGGTGCTGCAAAAAGTGCTCGCTGCGCTGGCATCCCCGATGGGGGCCACCAGTGAGCAGGCTGGTCAGATGGCCGTGCGCTGGGGCCGCACTGGCCTGTCGCTGGACCGTGACCAGCTCCAGATGCTCGCCCCGTACCGGCTCCAAGCGCCGGCCTAGTCACCTGGAGGTGGACGATGTTGCCTTTTGCGACGACGCGTGTGGTGGTCAAGACCCCGGCGCTGGAGCAGTGGCGGGGCGGGGTGAGTGCCGATTGGTCGGCAGCCACGTCCCGTGAGGTTTACGCCACGGTGGAGGCGCTGACGCCTGGCCAGGCCAAGGAGCGCCACGGCATAGCCGTGGCGCTGCGTGAGGTCATGCTGCCTGCAGGTGACCCCATCGCCGCTACCGACCGGCTGAGCCTGGACGATGGGCGGGACTGGGAGATTCTGCACGAGCCCATGCCGATCACCTCCCCCACTGGGGCGCTATCCCATGTGCTAGTGGTGTGCAAGCGGATTGGGGCCGGGGCATGAGCGATATCGGTGTGTCTGTCCAGCTGCACTCGGACCAGATCAGGGCACTACTCACGGGGGCGCAGGTGCAGGAGGAGATTCAGCGCCGCGCCACCCGGATCGCGCAGGCTGCTGGTCCGCGCGTCGAGGTGGTGCCGCTGCTCCAGCGGCGTGAGCGCGCCGGGTCGCGTGTGGTGGCCCGCAAATCCCGCGCCGATGACCTCATCGGCGCGATTCAGGCGGCCCAATGAGTGATTTCCAGACCGAGCTAATGCAGCATTTCGCGCAGGTCACGGGCGTGCCTGTCATGCAGCACCGCCCACGGGCCTCTGAGGATGTGCCACCTGCGTGGGTGCAGGTCGAGCGGGCCGGTGGTCGCGCCGGCCTCGCCAGTGATCGACCCCTTTACACAGTCATTTT
This sequence comes from Buchananella hordeovulneris, assembly GCA_030529545.1. Lineage (GTDB taxonomy): Bacteria > Actinomycetota > Actinomycetes > Actinomycetales > Actinomycetaceae > Buchananella > Buchananella hordeovulneris_A. The sequence goes on along the minus strand of JAUMWR010000024.1, from coordinate 14,845 downwards.
CTGGGCTGAGTCCCAGCCGCGCGTGGACAAGCTGGCCGCCGCGCTGCGACTGCATTTCATCCACAAACTGCCCCCGAGGATCGGGGGCTTTCTCATCACCGCGCACAGCGAGGCCGCTGCGCCGGTGGACAACTCGCTGCCCGGCGCCACGCAGGAAAGCCTGCGCTGGCTGATCGAGGTGCAGCACTCACACGGCAGGAAGGAGTAGCGATGACACTGCTGAGGATGAGCGCACCGGCCACGGTGGCTGGGCGCGATCGTGAAATCGGTGAGGTGGTGGAGGTCCAGGAGCCTGGCACCGTCCACCGTCTCATCAGCCAGGGGCTGGCCGTCGAGGTCCAGCCCGACACCGACACCGACACCGGTGAGACGGCCCAGGAGGCCAAGGCGCCCGGTGCGCCGCGCCGCCCTGGCCCGTCCGCCACCAAGATCAAGCCCGAGGGGGAGACCAAGTGAGCGCCACGTTTTACGAGAAGCTGAACGCCTCGCGCCTGATGCAAGCCGGCTCCGATGAAGACGCTGTTTTCATCGCGCCGGTCGGCACCCAGATGCCCACGGCCATGAAGACCTTCGACGCCGCTTTCAAGCACATCGGCTGGCTGGGCGAGGATGGCTTCAAAGCCACCCCGAACGACTCGGCGGAGGATTTCAAGGGCCACCAGGGCGGGCGCGTCATCAAGACCGAAATCACGGAGTCCAAGACCACCGTGAGCTTCACGGCGCTGGAGACGAGCCTGCAGACCTTGGGCTTCCAGTTCGACATCAAGAAGTCGCAGAAGGGCAGCGGTTTCAGCACGCACACGATGTCCAGCGCCCGCACCGTCAAGAACGTCGCGCTGATTTTCTACTGGGAGGCCGGCGGACACCAGTACCAGCTGGCCTGCCCGACGGTGCAGATCACCGAGCGCTCCGAGATCACCATCGGACGCAAGGAAGTCACCGCCTACGCCATCACCGCCACCATCGTCGGTGACGTTTTCCTGATGACCACCGACCCGGCCCTGCAGGTCGAGTAGTCCCGTCATCCCGCTAGCTCCGTGCCCCCTGCCTCATCGGTCCAGGCAGGGGGCACGGCTTTCTCTCCATCTGGACCGAACCAACCGAAAGGACCGACATGACCACCATCGACCCCGTTGCCCAGGCCACCTCGGTGCAGACTGCTGCGCCCACCACGCAGGTGCCGGCCACGTTCCTAGCAGCCCCGGTGCAGACTGCTGCGCCCGCTGCGCCGCCGGTGCCCAGCGTGGTGGAGACCGAGATGACCGGCGAGCTCATCACCATTGCCTTCCGTGGCGAGACGATCAGCTGCCACACCTCCCGCGTGGACCACTACGCCTCGATCCGTGCGCTCGCGGCGGGTAATCCTGAGCCGATGCTCGCGCGGATCGTCCCGGATGAGGCGACCCGTAAGCGGTTGGTGGCGACTACCGCCGGACCCGATGGGGAGCCGACGTTCACGGGGATGCTGACCATGGTCAATGACCTCATGGAGGCGTTTGGCTGGGGAAAGTAACCCTGCTGCCTCGCACGCTCGACCGGTTTTGGGACGAGCTGGAGGCTGATTTCGCCCGCGTCTACCACCTGGATTTGCGGGATATCTGGCGGCCCGGCTCAGGACTCACCCTGCGTCGGGCCGCCGCGCTTATCGCCCACCTCCCGCCCGGCTCTGCATACCTGCGTGCACTGGGTGGCCCGGGAGCGTGGAGCGTCGAGCAGTACGCCATCGAGCTGGCTGCGTGGCGGATCACCGCCGCGATTTACCTAGCCAATGGCGCCAAAAAAAGCGACCTGCCGCCTGTGCCTGAGCCGCCCGCCCCGGGCTGGCAGGACGAGGCACGTCGCCGTGCCGAGCAGCTAGAGCGCCGCTACGCCCGCTTCATGGCTGCCCAGAAAACCGCCGCCCCCGCTGGCGGCTAGACCCCCATGGATGGAGGGAGACGCCCATGAGCGCTGCCGCACCTAGCGCACAGAGCCTAGAGATAGCAACCGTCTACATCTCGGTCGTCCCCTCCATCCGTGGACTCAAAAACGAGATCGAAAAAGCCTTCTCCGCCGGTGGTGGCCGGCAGGCATCCGAGCGCATCGCCTCGCAGATGACCGAGGCCATCCTGCGCGGCGCCGGCACCGCGATCACCACCATCACCCGCCAGGTGGCCACCGCCGCGCAGAAAATCATCCGCTCCACCGCCCGTGGCACGCTCATCAAAGACGTCGTCGCCGCCGGCAAGCGCATCTACCACAGCATCGTCGACCCGGTGGTCTCTGCGGTCAAAACGGTGGCCGACATCGCCCAGCGTGTCTACGCCGCCGCCCGCACCGCCATCACCCGCGCCCTAGATGTCATCTCCCAGGTAGTGCGACGATGGGCAGCGCGCATCACCCGCGCCCTCCAAGCCATCTGGCGAGGCATCTCCGCCACCGCGCGCTTCATCGCCCGCGTCGTCTCCACAACATTCCGATTCGTCGGGCGCACCATCGCCCGCGTCGTCGAATTCCTCACCCGCCCCCTGCGCGCCCTGGCCCGCATGGTCGGACGCGTCATCTGGCAGGGCCTCACCCGCGCCGGCCACGCCATCCTGCACGTATGGCGCGCCACCTCCGGTGCCCTATCCCGCATCTGGCAGCGCATCACCGAGCCCCTACGCATCGCCTGGCGTCACGCCGTCGAGCTCGCCCAACGCGCCGCCCAAGCCGTCGCCCGCGCCTGGACCGCCACAATCACCGCAATCACCCGCGCCGCCACCGCCATCCGAGACGCCATCGCCCGCGCCGTCACCTGGACCCTGGACCACGCCAAGGCAGCCTGGCAGCGCCTATCCGCCCTCGCATCTCGCCTCCTGGCCCCCATCCGCGCCGCCTGGGACCGCATCGCTGCGCTCGCGGTGCGTGCTGCGCAGGCTGTGGTGCGGGTGTGGCATCGTGCGGTCGATCAGCTGGCGCGGTTTGGGCGCTGGGTGGCGACGCCTTTTGTGGCGGCGTGGCGCTACCTGCTGCCGATCGCGCAGCGTGTGGCGGCCAGTGTGGTGCAGGCGTGGAACGCGGTGCGTGACGCGATGGGGCGCCTGGCGTCGTGGACGGGCCGGCAAATCCGTCGCGTGGCTGATTTCGTCACCCATGTGCCGCAGTACCTAGCCAAGGCTGTGGTCTGGGCCGGGCGCATGGGTCACCAACTTGTCGAGCGTTTCACCGCCCGCTTCCCGCGCATCGCCGCCGCGCTGAGTGCGGTGCGTGACCGCATGGGCAAAATTATGGGCGGGATTCCCGCTTTTGGTGGGAAGGTCGCCGGGTGGATCGCCAAGGGCACTGGCGCGGCGGTCTCTGCCGCTGGGCGCCTGGGTAGCCAAATCGGCTCGGCCATCACGAATGCCGCTAAGGCCGCCACGGTCGCTATCGGTGCCGTGGTGGGGTCGAATATCTCGCGTGGTGTGGACCGCTACGACATCATGCAGCTTTTCCCCAGGGCAATGGAAAACATGGGGGTGCGCGCTGAGGAGTCGGTGGCAGCAATCACCAAAATCCGTGAGGGTCTAGTTGGGCTGCCGACCGCCGCCGAGTCCGTGGTGTCTTTTACGCAGCGTCTCGCCCCGGTTACGAAGGATGTTAACCGCGCCGCTGACGTCGCTCTCGCTTTCAATAATTTGCTTATCGCTGGCGGCAAATCGAATGAAATTCAGGCATCTGCGATGGAGCAATTCTCGCAGATGTTTTCTGTAGGCGAGGTTGATACGCCGGCATGGCGTTCGGTTATGCAGGCCGCCCCCGGCCAGATCGAGCAGCTGGCCAAGGCCATGATTGGCGCGGACGCAGGCGCATGGGACCTATATTCCGCGCTAAAGGAAGGCACCTTCACCTTTGAGGACATGAACGACGCGCTCTTGACTCTGAATAAGGAGGGGGGCGGCGGTCTAAAGTCCTTTGAGGAGCAGGCCAAGAATGTCTCGGGCGGAATTAAGAACAACTTCGCCAATATGCGCACCGCTGTTGCGCGCGGTGTTGAAAAGATAATCACCGCTATTGGCGGCGACCGCATAATTAGCGTAATTCGTGGCGCGGGTTCTGTAATTGAATCCGGGCTGGGGAAAATCGCTGATTTCATTTCCAAGTTGTCGTTTGACAGCGTGTCTAGCTCGCTGCCGGTGCTCGGTGGCGTGGTGGGCCTGCTGGGGGCGATGGCCTCCCAGCTGCCAGTCGTCGGAGGACTTTTCTCTGCATTCTCCCTGCCGGTGGGTGTCGTGGTGGGCCTGGTGGCCGCGATGGTGACCAAATCGGAGGCGCTGCGCGAGGCCCTGGGCAAGATTGGTGGCGCGCTCGGCGCCGCGTTCCAGGGTGCCGGGCCGATGTTCTCTGGCCTGCTGGAGCAGGTGGGCACGCTGGCCGGATCGCTGGGAGATTCCCTGGCCGATGGGTTGACGGCGCTGACGCCGACGCTGACGAGTTTTGTCTCCAGTGTGCTGCCGCTGGCGGCGCAGGTGGCTACGTCTGTGCTGGATGTGGCCGGTCCGCTGCTGACCACGCTGGGCGGTGTGGCTGGCGATCTGGTGGCCACGCTACTGCCCGCGCTGCAGGGCCTGCTGGAGCAGGTGATCCCGCCGGTGCTCTCTGCGCTGGAGACGGTGGGCCCGGCTGTGGGCACGGTCGCCCAGGCCCTGGGGGGCCTGGCGGGTGTGGTCGGCGAGGCGCTGGCAGGCGTGATTGCTGAAATCCTCCCGCCGCTGGCGGACCTGGCCGGCTACCTATTCCCTGAGATCGCCGCCGTGGTGGCGAGTGTCACGAGCGTGCTCGGTCCGCTCGTCTCGGGTATCGGCGAGCTGATCGCGCTTTTCGTGCGCACGCTGGCCCCGCATGTCCAATCATTCGCGGAGCGGGTGATGCCGGTGATCCGCTCGGCTATCGAGCGGATCGTGCCGCCGCTCCAGCGGGTGATCGGCAACCTGGTCGAGGCCGGGCGCAATGTGATCCCGATTGTTTCTGACGTGCTGGGTGTTCTTTTCGGGGTGGTGCAGGAAATCATCGCTAAGGCGATGCCAATTCTTTCCTCCGTGTTCGAGTTTGTTCTACTGGCCTTCAATAAGGTGATTGAGGTAATTAACGCCTACGTCATCCCGATAGTTAAGTGGCTGTGGGAGAACGTTGTTAAGCCGGTTGTTCAGGCGATTGGCGCGATATTTGGGTGGCTTGTTGGAGTGCTCGGTGCGGCGTGGGAGAAAATACGCGGCGCGATTACTGCCGTCTACCTGTGGTTTAAGAATGATGTTGTTGGCGCTTTCCGAGATGGCGCACAATGGGTTTCCGACAAGTTTACGTGGCTAAAAGAGAAGGCCGGTCAAGCCTGGGAGGGGCTGAAGGGCTTTGTTAAGCCGGTGGCCGATTGGTTTACTAATACGGTCCAGCCTGCGATGGCCACAGTCGGCGATAAAATCAAGGGCGCGTTTGAGTCCATGAAGGACGGGGTGAAAAAGGCGTGGGAAGCACTAAAGGAAATTGCTGCCCGGCCAATTAATTTCATTCTGGGCACCGTCTATAATGACGGTATTCGGTGGGCGTTTAATAAGATCGCTGAAACCGTCGGTTTTTCGACACGCCTGCCTGAGGCGTCGCCGGTCAAATTCGCTGAGGGTGGTGTGCTGCCTGGATACACTCCGGGCCGGGATGTGCACCGCTTCGTCTCCCCCACGGGTGGCGTGCTGGACCTCTCTGGTGGTGAGGCCATCATGGTGCCTGAGTGGACTCGCGCGGTGGGTGGCCCGGCTGCTGTGGCTGCGATGAATCACGCTGCCTCTCGGGGGCGCACCAATCTGGGTGGCGTCGGGGATGCGGGGCGTCGCGCTTTCGCTGATGGTGGCGTGTGGGGTGGCCTGTCCACCGCCTGGGACAGCATCAAAAACGGTGCGCGCGTCGTCTGGAATATCGTCACCGACCCGGTGGGTGCGGTTATCGACCTCATCCAGAAGCCGGCGGAGGCCCTGCTCGGGTCCATGGACACCGCCGCTTCGTGGGCCGGCCTGATCCGGCGCGTCCCGTCCCTGCTATGGGAAGGCTTCAAGAACTTTTTTCGCACGGCAGACCTGGGGCAGCAGGCACTCGGTGTGGCCACTGTCGAGGCGGCCCGCTCCCGCATCGGCTCCCCCTACGTGTGGGGTGCTGCCGGCCCAGACACTTTCGACTGCTCTGGCCTGGTCACGTGGGCCATGCAGTCCATCGGCGCCAACATTCCGCGTTTGACCGCATCGGGCTTCCAGTCCCGCTCCAGCGGCGTCGGCGAGATCATCCCCGGCGATTTGTATTTCTGGGGCGGTTCGGTCGGCTCCGGTGGCGCTCACCACGTCGCGCTAGCGGTGGAGCCGGGGCGGATCATTGAGGCCCCGCGTCAGGGTCTTTCGGTGCGCGAGACCTCGGTTTACGGGAATGTCAATGTCGGGCGGTTCCTTTTTGATCAGGGTGGTTACATCCAGCCGGGTGTGACGGTGGTGGAGAACCGCACCGGCAAGCCTGAGCCGGTGCTCACCTCCGCGCAGTGGGAGCGTGTGGGCCGATACCGTGGCACGGGCGTGCATGTGGAGAACCTGTCGGTGCAAATCGACGCGCACAATGTCCGCGATTTCCAAGACATCGTGGAGCTTTTCCAGCACAAGCTGGCGCGTGAAATCAAGAGTGAGACGGGGGTCTGATGTCGCACACGTGGGGCCCGTCAGGGCCCAACCACTTCCGGTTGGGGATCAAGGTCGAGCAGTCACCGGCCACCGTGTCGTCGAGCACGAGCCAGGTCACTCTGACGGTGATTGTCTACGGTCAGTCGCTGGAGTGGGGCCACAATTGGTCGGGCACTCTCTCGCTGTCCGGCGACTGGTCCGGCAGCAAATCGGTGTCGTTCTACTCAGGGTTTGGGGAGACGACCACCAAAGAGCTGCACCGCTGGTCTACCACGGTGCCCACGTCGCTCGCGAATGCCGTGTCTAAGCGGTTTTCGGCGTCTATCGGCGGGTATGGCGCGGCCAGTGTGACGCACACGCATACCGTGCCGCGCCGCCCGTACTATGTCCCGTCTCCGCCGTCGAATGTCCGCGCCACCTACCTCTCGCAGGGGTCCGGGCGTGTCCGGGTGACCTGGCAGGGTAATCCCGGCTCGGTGGCGCCGTGGGACCGCATCGAGATTCGGCGCTTCTCCAATGTCACGCAGAAGACCGTGGTGATTGCTACGCTGCCGGGGGCGGCGCGGTCGTATGACGACGTGGCCCTGCCGAGCCATGACGCGCTGCGCTATTTTGTGCGGCCCATCAATAACGCCGGCCACGCCGAGGGGTCATTCGGGTGGGTGCGGATGCGCCCCAATCCCCCGCAGCGGGTGACCGCGAAAAAGCAGTCCGGCGGCTCGGTGCGTGTCGAGTGGTCCATGCCTGACCACAATCCGGCGGGCGTGGCCAGCTACATGATCTATGATTCCGGCGCATCTGTCGGGTCTGTCACTGGAGGTGGCCAGCACTACTGGGTCCACTCCAATCCGTCGGCCACGGGCAGCCACGTCTACACAGTGCGCGCCCGCGCATACTCCACCGATGGCGGTGAGCTCCTAGAATCGCAGCCATCAGCCCCATCGAATGTGGTGACTGTGGCGGCCCCGCCCGCTGCCCCCACTGACCTCACCCCCAACTCGGGCGCGCTCCGCCCGGGCTCTGTCTCAGTGTCCTGGCGTCATAATCCGGTCGATTCCTCCGATCAAGCGCTCGCGGTGGTGGAGTGGTCGGATGTCGCGGCAGGGGGGAGTACCTATACCCGACGGGTGTACGGGTCGGCGCAGTCGCTGGTGCTGGGCAGCTTTCAGGCTGGGCAGCGTATCCGGTGGCGTGTACGCACTGGTGGTGTCTACCAGCAGGGTAGCGACTCGGGTCTAGGCCCGTGGTCGGCCTATGCCGAGGTCGATGTGGCTGCTGTCCCCACGGTCTCGATCCAGTCCCCCGGCGACAATCTGACCCACACCAGCTCGCGCGTCACGGTGACGTGGGGCTACTACCAGCCCGCCGGCATCCCGCAGATCGCGGCAGTCGTCACTCTGTCCCGCTCCGGGAGTGTGGTCGAGACCCGCCATGTCACGGGCGCGGCGAGCAGCGTCACCCTGGAGACCCGGGTGGAGGATGGTGCCAGATACGTCGCCCAGGTCCAGGTCACCTCCGCTAGCGGACTGACCAGCATCGCCGTCTCGCATGCGTTCTCGGTGGCCTACCCGCGCCCGGCGGCGGCGCAGGTGACCGCCCTGTGGGATGAGACGCTCGGCGCGGTCACCCTCGCCATCATCAACCCCCCGGGTGGGGGCAAGCCGTCGGTGGTCTCCAACCGCGTCGAGCGCTCCATCGATGACGGGCAGACGTGGGAGCTCGTCGATGGGGAGGCCGGACCGTCCGCCACCCTTATCGACCCTCACGCACTCTCCCACGGCACCACTCGCTACCGGGTGGCGGCGACCACGGACCTGCCGTCCATCACCATCACCGAGGCCACCGCCACCGCTGACTCCGACCGAGTATGGCTAGCCGCCGGCCCCGGCTTCACCACCATCGCCGCCCTCGCCTACAACCCCCGCCTCTCCACGAGCGTGGAGCTGGAGGCCCGCACGACCTACCGATTCGCCGGGCGCCCAGGCCGCATCGAGGTAGCAGGCACCGGACGCGACCGCCGCTGGAGCATCGGCGGCACCATCGATGACCACGACACCGGCGCGCTCGCGGGTGTGCGTGGGCGTCTGGAGGAGATTGCGCTCCTGCCGGCGCCGGCGCTTTTCCGTGACCCGCTGGGGCATCGCGTGTATGGGTCGCTGTCTGGTGTGGCGTGCTCGTGGCGTGCTGTGGGCATCTGGGAGTGGTCTGGTGAGCTGGAGGAGGTGGAGTATGACGGGCCTGGACGCTCCTGATCTCATCTCGCACCGGCAGGCGGACTATGTGGTCACGCTGGTCGATGAGCAGGATCGGGCGATTATGCAGCTGCCTGGGGTCACCGGTGGGGAGGTCGTGCTGTCGGCGATGGCGCTGCTGCGCGGCTCTGGATCGCTGGACCTGGTGGACCTGGACCAGCCCATCGACTGGTCACGCCACCGGGTACGCATCGAGTACGTGCTCTCTAGTGGGTCGCGGTGGGGGCTGGGGGTGTGGCTGCTGGCCGCCCCGAGTGAGACCTACGCAGCGGCATCGCGCTCGTGGCGGGTGGACCTGCTGCCAAAAACAGCCATCCTGGACGCCGACGCGCTGCCGGCGTCGTACTCGGTCGCCCGGGGCGCCAACCTCGTCGCCGCAGCGCGGGCCGTGATCGCGGGTGTGGGTGAGGGTGAGCGGGTGATCGCCACGCCGACCGAAAAGACTGCGCCGGCGACCATGGTGTGGCCGCCGGGCACGTCCCGGCTGCGCATCGTCAATGATCTGCTGGAGGCCGCCGGCTACTGGGGTGTGTGGTGCGACACGGACGGGTTTTTCCGCCTGGAGCCGTACATCGAGCCGGCAAAGCGTGCCCCGGCCTGGGCATTCAGCGCCGGGGCCACAGCCATCCACCTGCCGGATTTCTCCCGCGAGCATGACCTCGCCTCCATCCCCAACCGCATGGTCTGCGTCGGCCAGTCCGAGGCCGACAAGCCCGCACTGGTGGGGGTGGCCACCAATGAACGCCCCGACCACCCCCTGTCGTATCAGGCGCGGGGCCGGTGGGTGACGGTGACCGAGGAGGGCGTGGAAGCGACCAGTCAGGCAGAGCTGGAGGCCATCGCCCGCCGCAAGCTCCTGGCACTCATGGCCGCCAAAGCGACGCTGGAGATTGAGCACCTGCCGATCCCGCTCGCCCCCAATCAGGTCGTCGAGTACGTCACGGCGGGGGTGGCGGTGCGCGCGTCAGTGCGCGAGCTGCGCTACTCCCTCCAGCCGACCGACCTGACCCGCACGACACTGGTGGAGGTGATGGACCTGTGAGGGGACTCCAGGCACTACTCGCGCGCATCGGCGATCTGACCGAGCGCATCAACCAAGCCCCCACCTACCGGTGGGGCACGATCACCCACGCCTCCCCGGTGCGTGTCCGACTGGACGGCGAGACCACCCCCATCGACGGGGCCCTCGACTCCCTCGCCTCCGTCCACGTCGGCCAGCGCGTCCTCGTCCTGCTCCACCGCCGCCGCGCCACCATCCTGGGCGGCCCCGTCCCTGCCACCACTCCACCCCCACCCCCCGTCCCCGTCGGAGCGATCACCGCCTACGGCGGCCAGCACGCCCCCACCGGATGGCTACTCTGCGACGGCGCCACCTACCACCGCAGCTCCTACCCTGCGCTCGCGGGTGTGCTGGGGACGCATTTTGGCGGGTCGTCGAGCACGTTTGCGGTGCCTGATTTGCGTGAGCGTGTCCCCATCGGGCGCCGCCCGGCCTCTGCGAATCACCCTGAGCTGGGCCGTGCTGGTGGTGCGGCCTCGCATCGCCTGAGTGTCAGCGAGATGCCGGCCCACACTCACACGATCGTCCAGCAGGGCTACACCATGAAATATGTGGAATCTGGAGCCCCATCGGGTGCGTCCATCGGCGCTTTCAATCGCAATAATGGCCGGCCCATTGCCACCGGCTCCACGGGCGGGAATCAGTCATTTTCCACACTCCCCCCGTACCTCACCGTCAACTACCTCATCAAATATTAGGAGTCCCAATGTCTGATTCTGTCCCTGATGTCGAGCTCTGGCAGCTCCACCTCCCAGACCTCCCCGAGGGAGTCTCATGGACTGACGTGGACCTCACCGAGGTCACCGAAGCCGACCTCGACGCCCTGGGCGCCGCCGTGGACGCCGAGCGCGAGCGCCGCCGCCTACTAGCCGCCGCCCCTACCTACATCGTGGACACGGCCCGCGCCTACATCGAGGCCGGCGGCGACCTCGACGACCTCAACCGGCAAATCGAGGCCGCCCTCGCGGAGGGTGAGGAGGTCGAGCCGGGGGACGACACTCCGCCGGTGGAGGGTGAGGAAATTGGGCCGCCCACGGAGCCCGGTGTCCCCGGACCTGACCCAGCGCCGCCGGGTGACACAGGGGAGCCCGCCGTGCCCACTGACCCGCCCCTGCCCGTCCCAGACCCTGGCGCGTCCGCGCCGTAAGGAACAACCCGAGCCCCCACCACGCCGGTGGGGGCTTTCGCATATCGAGGAGGAAATGATGGCGCTCAATCGAGCTGTGACCGATACGGAGTGGGCGGTGAGTGTGTCCCGTGGCCGCCCTGCTGATCCGAATGAGATCGTGATCCACCACTGGGGCGTGGATGGGCAGACCCACCAGGGCGTGGTGAATTACCTCGCCAAGTCCCGCCGCGCCTCCGCCCATTACGTGGCCTCGACGGGGCGGGTGACCCAGCTGGTGCATGACTACGACCGGGCGTGGCACGCCGGGCCCTCTGGCAATCCGCGCGGGATTGGTATCGAGTGTCGCCCGGAATGTAGCGAGGGCGATTTCGAGACCGTGGCGCAGCTGATCGCCGCGATCTGGGAGCAGCACGGCGAGCTGCCCCTCTCCGGTCACCTTGACCACATGAGTACGGCGTGCCCGGGCCGCTGGTATCCACGCCTGGGTGAGCTGGCCAAGCGCGCCCGCGCCATCCGTGCCGGGCAGGCCCGCGCCGAGCACGCCGCCAAGCGCCCGGCCCCCAAGCCGGCCCCGGCTCCGGCGCGCCCGAGGTTCCTGGACATCCGTGGCGTCCAGCGTGCTCTGCGTGCGGTGCCGGACAGTGTGGCGGGCCCTGACACGCGCAAGCGCCTGGACGCGGTGCGTGCCGCCTCTGCGTGGGGTGGTGGCCGCCACCCGCACGGCGTGGCCTACACCCAGCGCGTGGTCGGCACCGACCCTGACGGCATCTGGGGAGACGCCTCCGCCGCCGCGCACGACGCCACCGTGGCGAGTCTGCAGCGTGCCCTCAACGCCCTGGGCTACCGCCTGGAGGTCGATGGCATCTACGGCCCGGCCACCGACGCTGCCGCCCGCAGCGCGCTGGACCGCGCCGAGCAGCCCTAACCACCACAGGGGCGGGGCCACACGGCCCCGCCCCGGCTTCCCCACTATCGAAAGGACCCCCATGGAATTCCTTGGCATCTACATTGACCCGGTGGCGCTGAGCGTGATCGGTGGCGTGATCTGGCCGCTGCTGCAGGCCGTCATCGACCAGCCCCGCTGGAGCGCCCACACCCGCCGCGTCATAGTCATCACCGCCGGCGCCGCCCTCACCGCCATCGTGTGGCTGGCCACCGCCTACCCCGTCCACTGGGCCACCCTGGCAGCCGCCACCACCAGTTTCATCGGCGCCGCCACCACTGCGTTTACCCTGCTCAAGCGCTCCGGGCTCATCGACTGGATCGGTCGCGTGACGCCTGGCGGCGAGCCCCGCCACCGCCTCGACCCGCCGGCCGGGACTGTGGCTGAGCATGGTCGCCGATCCCGTCAGGAGCCCCACACCTCATGACCCACACCATCGCCACCATCACCGCGCTCGCGGTCGAGGGCCCGGCATGGCGTGATCCTGGCTGGCTCACCGCCGCCGGCACCGTCCTGACCGCCGCGCTCGCGGGCATCGGCACGCTGCTGGGCGTCATTTTGAATCGCCAGCGTCGCCTGGGGGTCGGTGTGCAGGTGGCCAAAGCGGAGGCCAGTGCGGCGGCTGCTGACGCGGCGGCTACTCGCGCCCAGGTGCAAAACTCGCACTCGACGAATCTGCGCGACGATTTGGACGCCAAACAAGCGGAAGCCCTGGCGGCCATGGCGGAGCTCAGCACGATGATGGCTGGGCTGCAGGCGGATGTGGCAGCACTACGCACTGGCCAGCAGCACCTGACCACGCGGATGGATGGGGTGGGTGCTGACCTGCGTCAGCTGCGCCATGACCATGCGGTGGCCAGGGAGGACGCGCGCGACTCCCACATCCGCATCCACGCCCGCATAGACGAGCTAGAGGACCGCACACCGTCACGGCCTTAGGAGCAGCAAAGTGGCCCCGCCCCGTGGAGGCGCGGGGCCACTTTGCTGTGGAAGGGCGCCGGGCCTGGACGCGCTGCCGCCTGCCATGTAGCCTGGTCCCAACACACCCCGCGTTAGCGGGGATGACCCTGTTGTTTGTAAGCAGGTCAATGTGAACCCCGCGTTAGCGGGGATGATCCGCTGATTACTAACGGAAAAGCCTCAACCCCGCGTTAGCGG
>JAUMWR010000024.1:0-1553 GCA_030529545.1 Buchananella hordeovulneris | reverse complement strand
TAGCGGGGATGATCCGCTGATTACTAACGGAAAAGCCTCAACCCCGCGTTAGCGGGGATGACCCGCCGAGATGTGCAGGAGTGGTGTTCGACCCCGCGCCAGCGGGGATGACCCCCTGAAATCTGGAAGCGAGTTGCCGGGAGTGTGACGCGGATCGCATTGCGGCTTCGGCCTCGGTGCCAAGGGAGGGCCCCGCCCCCGGTGACGATCCGGGTGGCGGGGCCCTTTCGGTGTGTCTGTGGCTAGGCGGGCTCGCTGTAGCGCTGGGTGTGCGGGCCGGGGTGCATGGTGACGCGCTGCCCGGCGGCGGCCTGAGCCATGGCGAGGACGATCGCCGACCAGGGGGCGCCCGGGTCGAGGATGGTCACCTCGTCCCCGTCGCTGGTGGTGCAGGTGGTGGCCCACTCGGCGGCCCGGGTGCGGTGAGTCTCCCAGATTTCCCACAGGCGGGTGGTGGCGTCCTCGCTGATGAGTCGCGCGCCGCTCACCCAGTCTCGGACGGTGGCGGGGGTCGTGCGCAGGGCGGCGGCGAGGTCGTCTGTGCTGATGCCCATGATGGTGAGCATGACGGAGATGAGCTGTCCGGGCAAGCGCCGCCCATCCATGATGGCGGCGTGCTCGCGCCTCCAGACCTGGCGAGCGTGGGCGTGGGCGCGGGTGAAAGCGTCATTGATGATCCGCCGCGCGCGCTTGTCACCCCAGAAGTCCACCTCGTCGGGGTTGATGCCGAGCGCGTTGACCTCATCAGCGGTGGCTTGCGCCACGTCGGCGCTGAAAATCTGCGCAATGTAGGCCAGGCGCACCAGCGAGACGTGGTGGCTGCGCTCGCCTGAGAGCGTGAGGGCGCGCTCCAGGGGTGAGCGGGTAAGCTCGTGGGCCCCCTCGCGAGTGAGCTCGACGCGGCGGAATGCGTGCCGAGGGATCGCCGGGTGGGGCGTGTCTTCATCGACGGTGGTCATGGTGAGGCCGAGGTAGGCCAGCGTGGCATCGGATATCTCGACGTGGCCAGCAGTGATGGCCTCACGGAACTCGTCGGCTGCCGCCTGGACGTCGGCGGGGCGACCGGGCGGGAGTTGCGCGTCGAGCCAGGCCAGCAGGGGAGTCATGTCGTCCGGGGTGAAGGTGATCGTCCGGCCCTCGCCCACGGTGTCGGTAATGCGGTAGATGGTCATTGCCGTTTCCTGTCTTGTGGGGCTGCCCGCCCCGCCAGCGGGGCGGGCAGCGTGGTTGTTAGCGGACGGTGTGGCCGATCTCGGCCAGGGCGGTGATCAGGCGCTCGCGCACTGCCTCCAGCACATCGGCCGGCAGCTTGTCCAGTCCGCCCTCGATGTGGAGCTGGCCGTCGTCTCCGAACCAAATCTTGGAGTCCGTGACGCTGCGCGCCTTGGTGTTGGAGATGGCCATTCCGGCGATGGTGGCGCCGGCGATGCTGCCGGTGTTGTAGCGCTCAACCTCGAATTCCACGGCCTCGGTCCAGTAGCGCAGGTAGTGGCGCGCCTGGCCGGTGCGGGGGTGGTTCCAGGTGGAGATTTGGATGGTCATTGTGTGTGCCT
>JAUMWR010000076.1 GCA_030529545.1 Buchananella hordeovulneris | reverse complement strand
TAGCGCACTTGACTGGGGGTCAAGGGGTCGCAGGTTCAAATCCTGTCAGCCCGACGGATAACCCGGAACTGTTAGCAAGTTCCGGGTTTTGTCGTCTCTGGGAGACTGAGGCGATTTTGCCCGAGTGCGTTGGAAAGCGAGTGCAGTGTCTTCAATTGAAGTGGTCGCCCTGGGCCCCGAGCAGTTGGATGAAATAACCGAGGTTATTAGTCACGACGACGGCTATGCGGTGCGGGTCAATGGCGCGCCCGCCGGGCGCGCCGAGGCCGAGGCTCTGCTGACCAATCGCCCGCCGGACGTGTCTGTCAGTGACCTCCACGTGCTGGGACTCAAGGTGGATAGCGGCCTGGTAGCCATCGCCTCGCTGGTCACCGGGTGGCCACGCCCCGACGTCACCTACCTTGGCCTGTTGCAGGTGCACAGCGGACACCAGGGGCGCGGGTTAGCGCGCCAATTCCACGCGAGGCTGCGCGAGATGTTCGCGGGCACGTGGCGGCTCACGGTTGCAGACACCAACGCGCAAGTGCTGCCCTTTTGGGAAAAGCTAGGCTACTCCCCCACGGGCGAGCAACGTAAGTGGGTAAGCAGCAGCGGACAGGAGCACCAGGTCTTCGTCCTGGAACAGCGCTAAGGGGAACAGCGGGCATCTGCCCCGGCGCGTCTGAACATTGAAGCTGCGCCTCTTGCGGTCCCGCCGCCCTATCGCAGCGAAGTAACCGGGGCAGATGCCCTTGATCGACTGCCTAGCGGCTTTCGACCAAGTCAACTAGGCGGGAGATGTAGTCCCGCAAGAACTCGACCGTGGACTCGGGCAAAAGCACCCCGTCCTCATCCAGCAGCGACGGCGACTGGGAGAGGAACACCTCCGGCTGGCCGGGGCTGACCATGTCGAAGTAGGACAGCGCCAGGCGCAGGTTCTTCTGGGCGCTGTAGCCGCCCATCTTGCCCACCGAGTGGCTGATGATCCCGAAGGGCTTGCCCCGCCACGCCACGTCCTCCCCGTTGGGCTTGGAGCCAATGTCCACCGCGTTCTTCAGGCAGGCCGGGATGGTGCGGTTGTTCTCCGGCGTGACAAAGAGGACGGCGTCGCTGGCCTTGATGGTCTCGCGGAACGTCGTGTACTGCGGCGGCGTGAGAACGTCGGTGATGGCCGGATCGTCGTAATCGAAGTTGTAGAGCGGCAACTCGCCGATCTCCACGATCTCGGGGGTGTAGCCGGCCGGGAAATAGTCGGCCACGTTGCGGGCAATCTGGCGGGCGTAAGAGCTGCGGCGCAAACTGCCTACCAGGATAGAAACTCGCTTAGTCATAGTCCTCTCCCCTTCTCGTTCAGAAATCCCAGTCGGAGTCGGCGGTGTCCTCGGCTTTGCCGATGATGTAGCTGGAGCCGGAGCCGGAGAAGAAGTCGTGGTTTTCGTCGGCGCCGGGCGCGAGGGCCGCGAGGATCTCGGGGTTAACCTCCGTCTCCTGCGGCGAGAACCGGGCGGCATATCCCAGGTTCATCAGGGCCTTGTTGGCGTTGTAGCGCACAAACACGGCAACGTCGTCCATCAAACCCAGCGACTCGTAAAGCTCGCCGGAATACTGCAACTCCAGCTCGTAAAGCTCCTCCAGCAGGCCGTAGGTGAAATCGTGCAGCTCGGCCTGCTCGGCGGCGGAGTGCGTCTCTAGTCCGCGCTGATACTTGTAGCCGGAGTAGTAGCCGTGCACCGCCTTGTCGCGCAGAATCAGGCGAATCATGTCCGCCGTGTTGGTGAGTGTGGCGTGAACGGAGAAGTGCAGCGGCAGGTAGAAGCCGGCGTACAGCAGCAGCGAAGAAAGCAGCGTGGAGGAAACCTTGCGCTTGAGCGGGTTATCCCCGTAGTAGTGGGCCAGCACCTTCTTGGCACGCTCCTGCAACAGGTCGTTGCCGACGGCCCAACGGTAGGCCGCATCGATCTCGGGCGTAGAGGAGAGCGTGGAGAAGACCGAGGAATACGAGCGGGCGTGCACCGACTGCATGAACGCGATGTTGGTGTAGACGGCTTCCTCGTGCTCGGTGCGGGCGTCCTGAATCTGGCAGATCTCCCCCACCGTGGCCTGCACGGTGTCCAGCATCGTCAGACCGGTAAAGACGCGCATCGTCAGCGTGCGCTCCTCGTCGGTCATGCGCCTCCAGGCTGGAATGTCGTTGGAGAGCGGCACCTTCTCCGGCAGCCAGAAGTTGGCGGTCAGCCGGTTCCACACCTCCAGGTCCTTCTCGTCGCTCATGCGGTTCCAGTTGATGGGCCGCAGGCGCGCGCTCGGGTCGCGGCGGTAGCCCGGCGGGGTGATGGAGACCTCGGTCAGCGGGCGGGAGGGGTCGATGAAAGTCATTGGTTTTCCTTCTCTTTTAGGCGGATTACAGCGCGCAGGAGACGCAGTTCTCGATCTCTGTGCCCTCCAGGGCAGGCTGGCGCAATCGGATGTAGTAGAGCGACTTGATGCCCTTGCGCCAGGCGTAGATCTGGGCCTTGTTGATGTCTCGCGTGGTGGCGGTGTCCCGGAAGAACAGAGTCAGGGACAGGCCCTGATCTACGTGCTGGGTGGCTGCGGCGTAGGTGTCGATGATCTTCTCGTAGCCGATCTCGTAGGCGTCCTCGAAGAAGTCCAGGTTCTCGTTGGTCAGGTGCGGGGCCGGGTAGTAGACGCGCCCCAGCTTGCCCTCCTTACGGATCTCGATCTTGGCCGCGCTCGGGTGAATCGAGGCCGTGGAGTTGTTGACGTAAGAGATCGAACCGGTGGGCGGCACCGCCTGCAGGTAGGCGTTGTAGATGCCGTGCTTCATCACTTCCTGGCGCAGCGCTTCCCAGTCGGCGCGCGTCGGAATCGCCACCCCGGCGGCCGCGAACAGCTCGCGCACGCGCTCGGTGGCCGGCTGCCAGTCGCGCTGCACGTACTTGTCGAAGAAGGCCCCGCTGGCGTAGGCGGAGTCAGCAAATCCCTCGAAGGTGCGCCCCCGCTCCCTTGCCAGCGCGTTGGAGGCCCGCAGTGCGTGGTAGGTGACGGTGAGGAAGTAGATGTCGGTGAAGTCGATCCCCTCCGGGCTGCCGTAGCGGATCCGATTCGAGGCCAGGAACCCGTGCAGGTTCATCTGCCCCAGCCCGATCGCGTGCATCGCCGCGTTCCCGGCCGCCACGGACGGCACGGCGTCAATGTCCGTCTGGTCGGAGACGCTGGTGAGCGCCCGCACCGCGCACTCCACGGTGGCCCCAAAATCGGGAGACGCCATCGCAGCGGCGATGTTCAGCGAACCCAGGTTGCAGGAAATGTCGTGCCCCACCTGCTGGTAGCCGATCGACGCGTCGTACTGAGAAGGCGTGTTCACCTGCAGGATCTCGCTGCACAGGTTGGACATGTTGATCCAGCCCTTGACCGGGTTGGCGCGGTTGACCGTGTCCTCGAACAAGACGTAGGGGTAGCCGGACTCGAACTGCAGCTCGGCCAGGGTCTTGAAGAACTCGCGGGCGGCAATGGTGGACTTGCGGATGCGCGGGTTTGCTACCAATTCCTCGTAGTGAGCCGTGACGGACAGATCGGAGAGCGGCGTGCCGTACTCGCGTTCCACGTCGTAGGGAGAGAACAGGTGCATGTCCTTGTTCTCCTTGGCCAGCTGGAAGGTGACATCCGGGATCACCACGCCCAGGGAGAGCGTCTTGATGCGGATCTTCTCATCGGCGTTCTCCCGCTTGGTGTCTAGGAACCGCAGGATGTCTGGGTGGTGGGCGTGGAGGTAGACCGCCCCGGCCCCTTGGCGCGCGCCGAGCTGGTTGGCGTAGGAGAACGAGTCCTCCAGGATCTTCATCACCGGCACCACACCGGAGGACTGGTTCTCGATCTTCTTAATCGGCGCGCCCACCTCCCGCAGGTTGGTCAGCAGCAGCGCCACTCCCCCGCCGCGCTTGGAGAGCTGCAGCGCGGAGTTGACGCACCGCCCGATGGATTCCAGGTTGTCTTCCATGCGCAGCAGGAAGCAGCTCACCAGCTCGCCGCGCTGTGCCTTGCCGGCGTTGAGGAACGTCGGCGTTGCCGGCTGGAAGCGGCCGGAGATCATCTCATCGACTAGCCGGGTGGCCAGGTCCTCATCCCCGCGCGCCAGGAACAGGGCGGTGGCCACCACGCGCTGCTCGAAGTTCTCCAGGTACGTCGAGCCATCAAAGCTCTTTAGCGCGTAGGAGGTGAAGAACTTAAACGCCCCGAGGAAGGTGGCAAAGCGGTGGCCGGCGCCCTCCGCGTGCTCGTGCAGGCGCGTTAGGAAATCGTCGCTGTACTGGGCCAGGTAGCCGGCTTCGTAGTAGTCGTTGGCCACCAGCCAGTCCAGGCGGTCGCGCACGGAGGCAAAGGTCTTGGTGTTGGGGATGACGTGCTGGCGGAAGTACTCGTTGGCCGCCTGCTGGTCCTTGTCGAACTGGATCTGCCCATCGGGCCCAAACAGGTTCAGCTCCGCGTTGAGGGCGTGGTAGTCCTTGCGGGCCCCGATTCCCTCCCGGGCGGGCGCGGTTTGCGGTGCGGTCATGCGGTTTTCCTCTCTTGTGGTTGCTGCGCCCAGAAGCGCGCCAGGCCGTTGTTGACCTTTTCGACGTCCAGCTGCGTGCCCAGCAGCTCGAACCGGTAGAGCTCCGGCACCCCGCATTTGGCGGAGATGATGGGGCCGGCCAGGCAGTAGTGCTCCCCGAAGTTGGTGTTGCCGGACGTGATCACGCCGCGCAGCAGGGCGCGGTTGGCCGGGTCGTTGAGGAACTGGATCACCTGCTTGGGCACCGCCCCGGCCACCGCTCCCCCGCCGTAGGTGGGCACGATCAGCACGTAGGGGCGGGTCACGCGGATCATTCCCTCCACGCGCGGACGCAGCGGGATGCGCACGGCGGGGCGGTCCAGCCGCTCGACGAACCGGCGCGTGTTCTCCGATGCGCTGGAGAAGTAGACGAGGTCTGGCGATCCCTCCACGACGCGCACAGGCAGCGGCTCTTTGCCTGGCTTGGTGGGCGCGGGCATGGTTCCTCCTCCTTTTTGGCGTGCCCGACGCTCCTCGCGGCCAAGCACAACATCTAGTGGTCGACGCCCTGGTAGGGCGCAAGATGTAGTATTCGGTCGCTTTCCTGGCGCAAGAGTTAGACACGCCGAACAATGCGAATTAGGTCGCCCTGATTTTTCGGCGCGTGGTCGGGGTGTGATCGCTCGCGCCGCCCACTCCGCAACGCTTTGACCTTTCAAGCGCCCGCGTTTGCGCCCGGTTCGCTCCCCTGGCCGCACGCCGCGATAGGCGGGCCGTGCCGGCGGGAGTGGTGGCCGCCCTGGGCACCGGCGCGCTCGGTGGGCTGACCACCTTCTCCACGGTGAGCGTGATCGCCGCCCGCATTGCCGAGCCCACAAACGACGACCTGACTTTTGACACTGTTAGTGACCCATTTGGTTGGTGAGGCTGGCCAGGAT
>JAUMWR010000075.1 GCA_030529545.1 Buchananella hordeovulneris | reverse complement strand
TGATCGCTGGTGACCCTGCCGGCACCCACGCCGTGCTGGATCCCACCGGCCTGCGCGTCAAAAGAGCCCTGCCCACCGGGGGCACGAGCGAAGTGGTACGAATGGGCGTGTCCGGATCCAGCGACTATCTCGGCGTGGTGGCCGCCGACGGCGATCTCCTGGCGGCCATCGATGACACCGGCCGGGTCACCGCCCAAGCGCTCGCGGTGGCCGGCGCGGCGTCGGTGGAGTCCCTGGAGGTCGGGGGTGTGGGGCTGACGGATGTGATCGACTCGCGGGTGACGTGTCAGATCGCCCGCATCGTGAAATCGGGGACGCACTGGTACGTGGCCGGCCACCCCAAGGCTGCCGGCAGCAAGCTACAGATTTTCGAGTTTTCAATCACTAATCCGTTCGACTACACCCTGAATCTGCTGGTGGTCCCGCCGACCCTGACCGTCTACGTCACCCGCGCGGGACGTGTGGATACATCGTGGTGGGTCACGGATACGGGGGCTACGCCGACAGCCGCGAATGATTTTCAGGGGGCTTCGGCTACCGCCTGGGGGGCGGGGGATGTGTGTGTGACCCTGCCACCACTGCCCACCGGGATCGAGCCTGGCCGCACATTCCGCGTGCGCTGCGTGGTGTCTGCCACCGTGCCGTGGGACCTCTCACGCAACCAAGCAGTGCGCTCGGCGCTGCTCTCCCTGGGCACCCCCTCCGTCCCGTACGGCGCTCGCGGGGAGGTCTTGAATGTCTCCAGTGGTGGCGCGGTGACGCCGGCGAAGAAGCGCCACGTGCGCGAGTACACCGGTACGTGGGGTGCCTCCTACGCGCTTGGCGGCTCGTCCGCGCCCGCGATGGACCCCAAGGCGGTCCAGGGCTACGGGGGCGGCCCACAACGCATGGGAATGCTCGGCTTCCAGTCGATGACCGGGGATCTGGCCGGCGCCGACATCGAAAAGATCGAGATCTACATCTATTTCCCGCACTGGTGGTACGCCGCCGGTGGCACAGCCGGCATCGGATTCCACGGCCAGCTCTACAAGCCATCACAGTGGTCTGGCACGCACGCCAGCGTGGTGCGCGAGGGCGTTCCCAAGCCGGGCGGGGTGTGGGTGACCCTCCCGTCCTGGACACACGATCACTGGAAAAACGGCTCCTACCGGGGACTAACCCTGCGCGCCCCGGGGGACTCCACCGATCGGCGCTACTACGGCTACGCCGACCACACCCGCAGCAAAATCCGTGTCACCTACCTCAAGTAGCCACAGAAAGGATTACCGCCCATGTCTGCCCAAAGCCGATATCTGGCCATCTCGCGAGCTGTGTCCGGGGACGACATTTGGCGTGAGCGCTTGCGTATCGCGTGCGTGCTCCACAACGTCCAAATGGAGGAAGACACCCTGGTCCTACTCACCGCCGAGTGCGCAGAGGGGATCACCGTGGACGAGCACGGCACTGTCTCCACCGCAGCAGTCACCGATGTCCAGATCGACGCCGCGATCGCACATCTCGCCGTCGAGGACGACGCCTCGCCCGACGTCCCAGACCCCGCCCTCACCCAGGAGGTGGCCTGATGCCCACCAACCTTCTCGGCCAATGGATCCCTGAGGGAAGCCAATCATTTGCCACGGCGCTCGCGGACATCTACCGCCACTTGGGCGTTTTCATCCGCGCGTCCACGAGAGACGATTTTCGGCAGAAAGTCGCGGCCGCTGTGAGCGCCGGATTGATGACGGTCAGCCCGGGCGAGCCCGCGCTGGGGTTTGTGGGCGGTCGCCTGATGTCTTTCGACGGCACACGGGTGCGTGCCATCTCCTCGCGCCAGATGGTCACGGGCACGATCGCGGGATCCAAGCCGGTCCCGCACAGCACCGGCAACCAGCCCGGCGCCACTTACGAAGTCGTATTCCCCGAGCCGTTCATCAGCGTCCCGCGCGTCATGGTGCAGGTGGACAACTCCGCCCGCCTGACAGTTGCGCCCAACACCGTAACCAGCAGCGGCTTCCGCATCTCGGTGGACAACCGCTCCGGGGTGAACGTCCCCGCCGGTAGCTACTCCCTGAGCTACCAAGCCCTCGAATAACACCAACAACCCATGCCGCCGCGCAGCTGCGCTCGCGGCCCCGTCTCGTGGCCCCCGCCATATCGGTGGGGGCTTTCGCATACCTAGAAGGAGGAAAACGATGCCTAATCTTGAAGAAGCTGTTAAGCGGATTGTGTGGCTGTGTGAGCACGGAAATTTGGGCTATGACCAGTCCAATCGGCGCGACATTCGGGTGGGGGGTGAGTGTGATTGCTCCTCTTTGGTGTGCCACGGCCTGGAGTGGGGCGATTTCGATATCGGGGGCGCGACTTACACCGGCAACATGATCGGTGCGCTCACGCCTCGCGGGTGGACGCTGTTGCCGGCCTGGACGACGCCGCGCCGGGGTGACATCCTGCTGGACCCCGCGCGTCACGTGGCGATCGCTACGTCCTCCACGCACATGGCCGAGGCCTCCATCGACGAGCGTGGGGAAATCGTGGGCGGCCAGTCTGGTGACCAGACTGGCTGGGAGACCCGCGTCGCGCCGATCCGCCGTTTTTACACGGTGATCCTGCGTTACACCGGTGGCGGCTCCGTCCCGCAGGAGGACTACAGCACCGGCGACCGCTGGAACCCCAACGGCTACGACGCCGCCTATGTCAGCGGTGTGCAGCGCATGCTGGTGGCCCTGGGCTACAACGTCGGCTCCGCCGGTGTGGACGGCGTGCTGGGGGAGCACACGTTCCGCGCCATCGAAGCGTTCCAGCGCTCCGAGGGGCTGCTGGTGGATGGCATCCCTGGCCCGACCACGCGCGGGCGTTTGCAGGCAAAGGCGGCTCCCAAGCCCAAGCCCGCCCCGGCCCCGCAGCGTCGGCACTTCTTGGACATTCGGGAGCTCCAGCGCGCGGTGCGTGCCACCCCTGATGGTGTGGCCGGCCCCGACACGCGCAAACGCATCGACGCCGTTCGTGCCGCCTCCGACTGGGCCGGCGGGCACTTCCCCTACGGGGTGGCCTACACCCAGCAGGTCGTGGGCACCACCCCTGACGGCATCTGGGGGCCGGCCTCTGCCGCCGCCCACGACGCCACCGTAACGAGCCTCCAGCGCGCCCTCAACGCCATCGGCTACCGCCTGGCGGTGGACGGTATCTACGGGCCGGCCACCCACGCCGCCGCCACCAACGCCCTGGCCAGGGCTGAGCAGCCCTAACCAACACCGGGGGCGGGCTGCGCTCGCGGCCCGCCCCCGTGCCCATATTCGAGAGAGGACAAGACTCATGGAATTCCTTGGTATTTACATTGACCCGGTGGCGCTGAGCGTGATTGGTGGCGTGATCTGGCCGCTGCTCCAGGCCGTCATTGATCAGCCGCGTTGGAGTGCTCATACCCGCCGCCTCATCGTCATCGCCGCCGGGGCCGTTCTGACCGGGCTTGTGTGGGTGGCCACCGCCTACCCGCTGCACTGGGCCACCCTGGCCGCCACCGCCACTGCATTTATCGGCGCCGCGACGACCGCTTTCACCCTGCTCAAGCGCGCCGGCCTCATCGATTGGATTGGGCGCATCACCCCCGGCGGGCAGCCCCGTCACCGTCTCGATCCGGCTGATGCCCGCTCCCAGATCGCTAATGACCACGCCCCCGCCGGCTCTGGTGGGGTGGGCGGGGAGCATAGGCCTCGATGACCCACACCAGCACAGACCTCATCGCGCAGGTGGTGGAAGGGGCAGTGTGGCGTGATCCGGGCTGGCTAACCGCCGCCGGCACCCTCCTGGCCGGTGCGCTGGCAGGTATTGGCACGCTGCTGGGCGTGATCCTTAATCGCCAGCGTCACCTGGGGGCCGGGGTGCAGGTGGCCAAGGCCGAGGCCAGCGCCGCTGCTGCTGACGCCGCCGCTACCCGCGCCCAGGTACAAAATTCCCACGCCACGAACCTGCGCGACGACCTGGACGCCAAGCAAGCTGAGTTCCTGGCAGCACTGGGGCAGGTCTCTACCATGGTGTCCGGGCTCCAGGCGGATTTGGATGCGCTGCGCGAGGGACAAAGTGACCTGGCCAGGCGGGTGCATGGGGTCAGTGATGACCTGCGCCAGCTGCGCCATGACCACGCCGTGGCCAGGGAAGACGCCCGCGACTCCCACCTGCGCATCCACGCCCGCATCGACGACCTGGAGGCACGCACACCGCCGCAGCCCTAGAAGACAAAGAATCCGGCCCCCACGCTTTGGTGGGGGCCGGGAACATCAACTTGGACCTTGATGCTCCAAGACGACCGCATTCCCCGAGCGTAGGGGTATAGTGAGACCAACCCCGCGCCAGCGGGGATGACCCTGTTGTCTGTAGCAGGTTCGCCTTTTACCCCGCGCCAGCGGGGATGACCCGTGTAAGGGAGACGGGATCGCGTTTACCCCGCGCCAGCGGGGATGACCCACTGATTACTAAGTGAGTCGCCTTTTAACCCCGCGCCAGCGGGGATGACCCTCTGAAATGTGGCAGACCGTCGTTTTACCCCGCAGTAGCGGGGATGACCCGCCGAGATGCGACGGGATGGCGGCAGCGAACGTCTGAGGGTCGGCAGTGAGTACCAGTTTGGTGCCACAGGGAGGGCCCCGCCCCCGGTGATGATCCGGTGGCGGGGCCCTTTCCGCATGCCCGGGCCTAGAGGCCTAGCTCCTCGATGAGGCCCAGGGGCGGCATCGTGTCAGCAGTGTGCGGCCCGGCGTCCAGCAACTCGTCGATGGTCAGCCAAGTCGCGGCTAGCCCAGTCTGGCGGGTCGCGGCGCTCACGCAGCCATCAGCGCTGTGGTCGCGCACTCCATCGATGCGGTGGTCAGCGAAATATCCGCTGTCCACCCACCGCTGCTGGTGGGTGAGGGTGGTAAAAATCTGGCCGTCGGCGGTGAAAACCACTCCCCGCCCGCGCTCGCGGGTGGTGATGGCCCATCGTGCCAGTGTCTCGGCGTGGGCGAGGTCGAAGCCGGGCGGGCCTGCCAGGCGCTCGTGCAGCGCCCCGAGCACGAACATGTCGCGGCGGGTGAGCCGCGTCCCCCGGGCGGTGACGTACTCGTGGGGCAGGCGGGCCAGGCGGCGGGCCTCAATCTCGGCGCGGACCGAGTGGGGGTGCTCTCCGGCCCAGGTGGCGATGGTGGTGTGGGGGATGCCGGCCTCCCAGGCGTCGGTCCAGGTCTCGGCCTCGGCGCGGCGCGCATCGCGGCGGGCCTGCGTGAGGGTGGTCGGGTCGAGCTCATCGACTGGGGCGGGCTGGGTGCGGGTGGTGGCGTGGGTGGTGATCTGGTCGCGCCACTCATCGGTGGTGGTCATGGGGGGGCTCCTGGGGTAGGGGTCCCGCCCCCAGAGCGGGGGCGGGACCGGGTGGGTTACTTGACTGCGTAGCCGATCGCGGCCAGGGCGGTGATCAGGCGTGCGCGCACGGCCTCCAGTACGTCGGCGTCCAGCTTGGCCAGGCCGCCTTCGATGTGGAGCTGGCCGTCGTCTGCGAACCAAATCTTGGAGTCGCTGACGGCGCGGGCCTTGGTGTTGGAGATGCTCATCCCGGCGATGGTGGCCCCGGCGATGTTGCCGGAGTTGTAGCGCTCGACTTCGAATCCTGCGGCCTGGCTCCAGTAGCGCAAGTAGTGGCGCGCTTGGCCGGTGCGGGGGTGGTTCCAGGTGGAGATTTGGATGGTCATTGTGTGTGCCT
>JAUMWR010000023.1:29992-39086 GCA_030529545.1 Buchananella hordeovulneris | reverse complement strand
AGAAGCTCACCGGCAAGCAGGTTCAGCTGAACATCCTCGAGGTCAAGAACCCCGAGATCGAGGCCCAGCTGGTTGCTCAGGGCATTGCCGAGCAGCTCGCCTCCCGTGTTTCCTTCCGCCGCGCCATGCGCAAGGGCATGCAGTCCGCCATGCGCGCCGGCGCCAAGGGAATCCGTGTTCAGTGCTCCGGCCGTCTGGGCGGCGCTGAGATGAGCCGTTCCGAGTTCTACCGCGAGGGTCGCGTGCCGCTGCACACCCTGCGTGCGAACATCGACTTCGGCTTCTACGAGGCTCGCACCACCTTCGGCCGCATCGGCGTGAAGGTTTGGATCTACAAGGGCGACCTCAACGAGAAGGAATTTGCCCGGGCCCAGGCTGAGGCCGCTCCGCGCGGTCGTGGCCGCGGCGAGCGCCGCGGTGGCCCGCGTCGCGAGGGTGGACGTGGTCCGCGTCGCGAGGAAGCTACCAACAACGACGCTCCGGCGCAGGCGCCGGTGGCCGACGCAGGAACGGAGGCCTGAGCCATGCTCATCCCCCGACGGACTAAGTTCCGCCGCCAGCACCGTCCGCACCGCACCGGTGCCGCCTCTGGTGGTACGCAGGTCAACTTCGGTGAGTACGGCATCCAGGCTCTCGAGCCCGCCTACATCACCAACCGTCAGATCGAGGCCGCGCGTATTGCGATGACCCGTCACATCAAGCGTGGCGGTAAGGTCTGGATCACGATTTTCCCGGATCGCCCGCTCACCAAGAAGCCGGCCGAAACCCGTATGGGTTCCGGTAAGGGTTCCGTCGAGTGGTGGATCGCTAACGTCAAGCCCGGCCGGATCATGTTCGAGCTGGGTGGAGTTCCCGAGCCGCTGGCTCGCGAGGCAATGCGCCGCGCGCAGCACAAGCTCCCGATGAAGACTCGTTTTGTAGTTCGTGAGGGTGGTGACCGCTGATGATCGGTTCCAAGGGTCTGTCCCCGAAGGACCTCGACACCATGGACAACGAGCGTCTGGCGAAGGAGCTGGAGAAGGCAAAGGCTGAGCTGTTCAACCTGCGCTTCACCGCTGCTACCGGTCAGCTCGAGGACCACGGTCGTCTCAAGGCTGTGCGCCGCGACATCGCCCGCATCTACACCATCGTGCACGAGCGTGAGCTCGGCATCCGTACCGCCCCGAGCGAGAAGTGAGCGAAATGTCTGAGAACACTGAGTCCACCACCCCGGTGCGGGGCGAGCGTAAGGTTCGCCGCGGTTACGTGGTGAGCGACAAGATGAACAAGACCGTTGTTGTTGCCCTGGAGGACCGCGTGAAGCACTCCCTCTACGGCAAGGTCATGCGCCGCACCTCTAAGGTGAAGGCTCACGACGAGCTCAACGAGTGCGGCGTGGGTGACCTCGTCCGCATCATGGAGACCCGCCCGCTCAGCGCGACCAAGCACTGGCGCGTGGTGGAGATCATCGAGAAGGCCAAGTAAGCTTCCTCAGTCCAGTATTTGTTCGGCAAGGCTCGGGAAACCGAGAACCGGCTCGACGACAGGAGTAAATACTCATGATCCAGCAGGAGTCGCGGCTCAAGGTCGCCGACAACACGGGTGCAAAGCAGCTGCTGTGCATCCGCGTGCTCGGCGGCTCTGGCCGGCGCTATGCCGGTATCGGCGACACGATTGTCGCCACCGTCAAGGACGCAATCCCTGGCGGCAACGTCAAGAAGGGCGACGTGGTCAAGGCCGTCGTTGTCCGTACCACCAAGGAGCGCCGTCGTCCCGACGGTTCCTACATCCGTTTCGACGAGAACGCAGCCGTCATTCTGAAGAACGACGGTGAGCCTCGCGGTACGCGCATCTTCGGCCCCGTGGGCCGCGAGCTGCGTGACAAGAAGTTCATGCGCATCGTTTCCCTGGCCCCGGAGGTGATCTGAACCCATGGCGAAGATCAAGAAGGGTGACCTGGTAGTGGTCATCGCTGGCCGCGACAAGGGTCAGCAGGGCCGCGTGCTCGAGGTTCGCCCCAAGGAGGACCGCGTGGTGGTGGAGGGCATCGCCCGCGCCACCAAGCACGTCAAGGCTGGTCGTTCCCGTCAGGGGGCGACTCAGGGTGGCATCGAGTCCATCGAGGCTCCGATCCACATCTCCAACGTGATGCTCGTTGACCCGCAGACCAAGAAGGGCACCCGGGTTGGCTACCGCATCGAGCAGGTTGAGCGCGATGGCCGCACCCGCGAGGTTCGCATCCGCGTTGCCAAGCGCAGCGGGAAGGACGTGAAGTGAGCGAGCAGACCATGCCTCGTCTGAAGGAGAAGTACCGCAGCGAGATCCTCGGCGCTCTGCGCGAGGAGTTCGGCCACGCCAACATTCACCAGGTTCCGGCGCTCACCAAGATTGTCGTGAACATGGGTGTTGGTGAGGCCGCTCGCGACGCCAAGATCCTCGAGGGCGCGATCCGCGACCTCACCGCGATCACCGGTCAGAAGCCGGCGGTGACCAAGGCCCGCAAGTCCATCGCGCAGTTCAAGCTGCGTGAGGGTCAGCCGATCGGCGCGCACGTCACGCTGCGCGGCGACCGCATGTGGGAGTTCTTGGACCGTCTGCTGTCCCTGGCTCTGCCCCGTATTCGTGACTTCCGTGGCCTGTCCCCGAAGCACTTTGACGGCAACGGCAACTACACCTTCGGTCTCACGGAGCAGTCCATGTTCCACGAGATCGACCAGGACAAGATCGACCGCGTGCGCGGCATGGACATCACCATCGTCACGACCGCGAAGAACGACGACGAGGGCCGCAGCCTGCTGCGCCGCCTCGGCTTCCCGTTCAAGGAGAACTGACGATGGCGAAGACCGCACTGATCAACAAGGCGAACCGCAAGCCGAAGTTCGGGGTTCGGGCCTACACGCGCTGCCAGCGCTGCGGCCGTCCCCACTCGGTCTACCGCAAGTTCGGCCTGTGCCGTATCTGCCTGCGCGAGATGGCCCTTGCTGGCCAACTCCCGGGCGTCACTAAGAGCAGCTGGTAACAACTACGCCGTAGGTCCTGGGGTGAAAAGCACCGTAGGAAACCGCGACGAGGAAGGGCATCCGCCCAATGACAATGACAGATCCCATTGCGGATATGCTCACGCGTCTGCGTAACGCCAACTCGGCTTACCACGACTCCGTGTCCATGCCGCACTCGAAGCTCAAGGCAGCGATCGCTCAGATCCTGCAGACCGAGGGTTACATCGCCAACTTTGTTGTCGAGGACGCCGAGGTCGGTAAGAAGCTCACGCTCAACCTGAAGTACGGTCACCGTCGCGAGCGCGCCATCTCTGGTGTCAAGCGCGTGTCCAAGCCGGGTCTGCGCGTGTACGCAAAGTCCACCAACCTGCCCAAGGTTCTGGGCGGCCTGGGCGTGGCAATTCTGTCCACGTCCTCTGGCCTCCTGACCGACCGCCAGGCAGCTGAGAAGGGTGTGGGTGGGGAAGTCCTCGCCTACATCTGGTAAGGGAGGTATAGGCATGTCTCGTATTGGCAAGCTGCCCATCGCCATCCCTGCTGGCGTGGACGTCAACATCAACGGCGCAGAGGTTGCGGTGAAGGGCCCGAAGGGCGCCCTGACCCACACCGTTGCCGCCCCGATCCAGGTGGCCATCGAAGACGGCAACGTCGTCGTGACCCGCCCCGACGACGAGCGTCTCTCTCGCTCTCTGCACGGCCTGACCCGCACCCTGATCTCCAACATGATCCAGGGCGTCACCGCCGGCTACGAGAAGAAGCTCGAAATCGTCGGTACCGGTTACCGTGTGATGGCCAAGGGCACCTCCCTTGAGTTCGCCCTCGGTTTCTCCCACCCCGTGGTTGTGGAGCCGCCGGCTGGCATCACCTTCACCGTCGAGGGCCCCACCAAGTTCACGGTTGCCGGCATCGACAAGCAGCTCGTGGGCGAGGTCGCTGCGAACATTCGCAAGATCCGCAAGCCCGAGCCCTACAAGGGCAAGGGTGTCCGCTACGCCGGCGAGCAGGTCAAGCGCAAGGTCGGAAAGGCTGGTAAGTGATGGCTATCTCGATCAAGGGCAAGGGCAAGGCGGTTGCGCGCAAGCGTCGTCACCTGCGTCTGCGCAAGCGCATCGTTGGTACGGCCGAGCGTCCGCGCCTGGTGGTTACCCGCTCCAACCGTCACATGGTTGCGCAGCTGGTCGACGACACCGTGGGCCGCACCATCGTCTCCGCTTCTACCCTGGAGGCCGAGCTCCGCTCTGCCGAGGGCAAGAAGGTGGACAAGTCTCGCAAGGTCGGCGAACTGATCGCCGAGCGCGCCAAGGCTGCTGGGGTCGACACCTGCGTGTTCGACCGTGGCGGTAACAAGTACCACGGCCGAGTCGCCGCGGTCGCCGATGGCGCCCGCGACGGCGGTCTGACCCTGTGACGAGCGCGACCCAGGAAAGCAGAGGAACAGATATGGCTGCACCGCAGCGAGGTAGGGCCGGAGCTACCGGCTCGAACGAGGCTCGCGAGGGTCGCGACTCCGAGCGTCGGGGTCGTCGCGACGAGCGTCGTGACTCCAACCGCCGTAACGACCGTCCCGAGCGCGACCAGTTCATTGAGCGCGTCGTGACGATCAACCGCGTCTCCAAGGTGGTCAAGGGTGGACGTCGGTTCTCCTTCACCGCCCTGGTGGTTGTGGGCGATGGCGATGGCACCATCGGCGTCGGCTACGGCAAGGCGAAGGAAGTACCCGCGGCTATCGCCAAGGGTGTCGAGGAGGCGAAGAAGAACTTCTTCCGCATCCCGCTGGTCCGCAAGACCATCCCGCACCTGGTGCAGGGTGAGGACGCCGCTGGTGTGGTGCTCCTGCGCCCCGCAGCCCCGGGTACCGGTGTTATCGCCGGTGGTCCGGTGCGTGCGGTGCTGGAGTGCGCCGGCGTGCACGACATCCTGAGCAAGTCGCTTGGATCCTCCAACGCGATCAACATCGTCCACGCTACTGTGGCTGCCCTCAAGCAGCTGGAGCAGCCGGAGGCCGTGGCGGCTCGCCGTGGCCTGCCCCTGGAGTACGTGGCCCCGGCCGCTCTCCTGCGGGCGCGAGCCGAGGGCGAGGCTGAGAAGCGTGAGGCCAAGGAGAAGGCTGAGGCTGAGGCCGCAGTCGGAGGGGTCGGTGCGTGATGGCACAGCTCAAGATCACCCAGAAGAAGTCGGGCATCGGCGGTAAGGACTACCAGCGCGAGACGCTGCGTACCCTTGGCCTGCGCAAGATCGGTCAGAGCACCGTTCGCCAGGACACCCCGACCGTGCGCGGCATGATCGCCACGGTGGCCCACCTGGTTACCGTCGAGGAGGTCGACTGATAATGGCGAAGTCTGAAGAGACCGTCGAGGAGACCCGCGGTACCGGCAAGATCCTGCGCGTCCACCACCTGCGTCCGGCTGAGGGCGCCAAGACCGCACGCACCCGCGTCGGTCGTGGTGAGGGAAGCAAGGGTAAGACCGCTGGCCGTGGTACCAAGGGCACCAAGGCCCGCTACCAGGTCCCCGCAGGGTTCGAGGGCGGCCAGATGCCGATGCACATGCGTCTGCCCAAGCTGCGCGGCTTCAAGAACCCGTTCCGCGTGGAGTACCAGGTTGTCAACCTGGACAAGATCGGCTCCCTGTTCCCGCAGGGCGGCAAGATCGACGTCGAGGCCCTGATCGAGGCCGGCGCTGTGCGCCGCGGCCACCCGGTCAAGGTCCTCGGCACCGGCGAGATCACCGTCAAGGTGGACCTCGTCGTGGATGCCTGGTCTGCCTCCGCTAAGGAGAAGATCGAGGCCGCCGGCGGCAGCATCGCCGCTGAGTGACTCGCAGTGCGGGCGGTCCGGTAAGAACCGGGCCGCCCGCACGGCGTCAGGCCCCAAGCAAAATTCCGTCAAGGGCGGATTATCTGCGTAAAAGGGCCAAATAGTAAGGATTTAATCGAAAAGTTCACGCCCCCGAGCCTTACGGCACGGAAGCGCACGCAACGAAGCGTGTAAAGTTTGGGCGTTACCAAAGCGCCCTGCGGCGCCCGCCCCCCGAGGAGGAAGTTTGCTTACCGCATTTGTCCAGGCGTTCCGCACGCCGGATCTGCGACGCAAGCTGTTGTTCACGCTGGCGCTGATGGCGGTATTCCGCTTCGGCTCCTATGTCCCGACGCCGGGCGTGAGCTACAAGAACGTGCAGCTTTGCTACGCCAACCAGCAGAGCGCGGGTCTGCTCGACCTGGCCAACATCTTCTCCGGTGGTGCGCTGCTGCAGCTCTCCGTCTTCGCGCTGGGCATCATGCCGTACATCACGGCCTCCATCATCATCCAGCTCCTGCGAGTGGCTATTCCGCGCTTTGAGGACCTGCACAAGGAGGGACAGTCCGGCCAGGCCAAGCTGACGCAGTACACCCGTTACCTGACGATCGGCCTCGCCGTTCTGCAGTCCACCGTGATGATCACGCTGGCCCGCACCGACCGCCTCTTCGCTGGCTGCCAGTACGACGTCGTGCCGAACCAGTCCGTGTGGGCTATCCTGCTGATGATCCTGACCATGACTGCCGGTACTGGCATGATCATGTGGCTGGGTGAAGTCATCACCGAGCGCGGCATCGGCAACGGTATGTCCCTGCTGATCTTCACCTCCATCGTGGCCGGCTTCCCGGGCTCCATGTGGGCCATCGCGCAGTCCAACAACGGTTGGACCAAGTTCGCCGTCATGCTGGTCCTGGTTCTGCTGATCACCCTCGCGGTTGTCTACGTCGAGCAGGCTCAGCGCCGCATCCCGGTGCAGTACGCCAAGCGCATGGTGGGCCGCCGCCTCCTGGGTGGCACCAGCACCTACATCCCGATCAAGATCAACATGGCGAACGTGATCCCCGTGATCTTCGCTTCCTCGATCTTGGCCCTGCCCGGCCTGGCCGTGCAGTTCGCTGAGCCCACCGCCGCCTGGGCGCTGTGGATTCAGACCCACCTCCAGCACCAGTCTTGGGTCTACCTGGCCCTGTACGGTCTGCTGGTCCTCTTCTTCACCTTCTTCTACACCTCCATCACCTTCAACCCGGAGGAAGTGGCTGACAACATGAAGAAGTACGGCGGATTCATCCCCGGTATCCGCGCTGGCCGTCCCACCGCCAACTTCCTGCGCTACGTGGTCAACCGCATTACGACCGCAGGTGCGCTGTACCTGCTGATCATCGCCCTGGTTCCGACGATCGTCATGAACCTGCTCGGCATCCAGCAGTTGCCGTTCGGTGGCACCACCATCCTGATCATCGTGGGTGTTGGTCTCCAGACGGTGAAGGAAATCAACTCCCAGCTGCAGCAGCGGCACTACGAAGGATTCCTGGCATGACGCGTCTAGTCATTCTTGGCCCCCCGGGAGCGGGCAAGGGCACTCAGGCCGCCCGCATCGCGGCGGAGCTGAACATTCCGGCGATCTCCACCGGTGAGATCTTCCGTTCCAACGTTGCCCAGGGCACCGAGCTGGGCAAGCGCGCCCAGCAGTACATGGAGGCCGGCGAGTACGTGCCGGACGAGGTCACCAACCTGATGGTGGACGCTCGCCTGCAGGCTCCCGACGCCGCCGAGGGCTTCCTGCTGGACGGCTACCCCCGCACTGCGGACCAGGTGGTTGAGCTCGACAAGATGCTCTCCTCCCGCGGCCTGGGCCTGGACGCCGTCGTGGAGCTCACTGCTGACACCGACGAGGTTGTTGAGCGCCTGCTGAAGCGCGCCACCGAGCAGGGTCGCGCTGACGACACCGAGCCGGTGATCCGCCGCCGCCTCGAGGTCTACGCTGAGCAGACCGCCCCGCTGGCCTCCGCCTACCGCGAGCGTGGCCTGCTGGTGCAGGTGGACGGCATGGGCGACGTCGACGAGATCACCGAGCGCCTGCTCGCCGCGATCCGCGACGCACTGACCGACGACCCTGCGGGCGCCTGAGTGCGACTGACAAGGAAACGTGACAAGCTCCTGGGAGACCAGGAGCTTGTTCACATGCGTAGGGCCGGTTTGGTCGTGGCGCAGATTCACGCCGCGTTGCGCGCGGCGGTGAAGCCGGGCGTCACCACTGCCGAGATGGACCAGGTCTCAGCCGCCGCGATCGCGGCGGCCGGCGCCAAGTCCAACTTCAAGGGCTACCATGGCTTCCCGGCCACGGTCTGCATCTCCGTCAATGAGGAGATCGTCCACGGCATCCCGGGCTCCCGGGTGCTGGAGGAGGGCGACGTGGTCTCCTTCGACTGCGGCGCCTACGTCACGGACGAGCGCGGCCGCCAGTGGCACTCCGACGCGTGCTTCACCACGATCGTCGGCGGCCTGGAGGCCGGCTCCGAGGAGGACCGCGCGCTCCTGGAGGCCACCGAGGAGGCTCGCGATGCCGCCATCGCGGCCGTGGCTCGCAACGCCGCCAAAAACGGCGCGCACGTGGGCGACGTCGGTGACGCGGTGGAGAACGTCATCAGCGCCTGGATCAGTAAAACCGGCCACGAGTACGGCATCCCCGAGGAGTTTACCGGGCACGGCATCGGCAACGTGCTGCATGACGAGCCCGAGGTGCTCAACTATCGCACCCGCTCCCGTGGCGTGCGCCTGCGCCCGGGCCAGGTCATCTGCATCGAGCCGATGCTCACCATCGGCAGCGGCGAGAACAAGACGCTGGCCGACGGCTGGACGGCCGTGACCCGCGACGGCTCGCGCGCCGCCCACTTCGAGCACACCGTGGCGATCATGGACGGGGGCGTCTGGGTGCTGACCGCCCCGGACGGGGGAGTGGAGCTCCTGGCCCCCTACGGCCTGAAGCCCGTCACGCGCGAGCACGAGTAACGCGCTTCGGTTCGCATTGTTCGTGCCCCGCTGGTTCTAAGCCGGCGGGGCACGAGCATGTGCGGCCGCCGCGCGGTCAGAGGTGGATTGCCCGACGCTCCGCCGTCTCCCCGCTCAGGGACGCCGGAGCCTGCGGTCGTTAGCCGTTGGCCGACGTTCCGCCCGCCGCCCACGTGAGGGCGGCGGGAGCGCGCACGGCGGCCCACTCTTGCCTGCCCGGGAGGGCCCGGTCGGGAGAGCGTCCGCGGGAGGGGCTGGGCGTGGTGCACCTGCCCCGGAAGCTGGGCGACGGGGGCGCATGTTGGGCGACGGG
>JAUMWR010000023.1:9336-29982 GCA_030529545.1 Buchananella hordeovulneris | reverse complement strand
CTTGTCGCCGAGGTTGGGTGCTTGTCGCCGGGGTGCGAGCCGTGCGCTTGTGGGTGGCGGGGGAGGAGCGTCGTCCAAATCGGACCGCAGGCTCCTACTCCGGCTGTTGCGGCTCGGAAGCTGGGCGACGAGGGCGCATGTTGGGCGACGGGAATTGGGGGTTTCTTGTCGCCCGGGTGGTGTTCTTGTCGCCGAGGTTGGGTGCTTGTCGCCGGGGTGCGGGCTGCGCGCTTGTGGGTGGCGGGGGAGGAGCGTCGTCCAAACAGAAAATTCGCGTGGCATGCGATGGCTGGCGAAGCGGCGTGGGCGGCCTCACGCGCGTGGGCAAGAAAACACCCTAGAAACGGCGCCTGAAAGCACGTATGCTTGCACGTCGGACGTGCGCCACCTTTGCCTTGGTATGCCCGGAAAGCAAACCAGGCAAGTTAAGGGTGGAGCGGGGAAGCCCCTTCGGGGCGTCTCAAGTTCAGTCGAGAAGTGAGGAACCTGGTTAATCCATGGCCAAGAAGGATGGCGTTATCGAGGTAGAAGGCACCGTCGTTGAGGCGCTGCCTAACGCGATGTTCCGCGTCCAGCTCCAGAACGAGCACGTGGTCCTGGCTCACATCTCGGGCAAGATGCGTCAGCACTACATCCGCATCCTCCCTGAGGATCGCGTCGTTGTGGAGCTGAGCCCGTACGACCTGTCGCGCGGGCGCATCGTCTACCGCTACAAGTAGAACCCAGTACGCCGCCGTGAGGTGGCGAGAGGAAAACATCCATGAAGGTCCAGCCGAGCGTTAAGCCGATTTGCGACAAGTGCAAGGTCATTCGTCGCCACGGCCGCGTCATGGTTATCTGCGATAACCAGCGGCACAAGCAGCGTCAGGGCTAACCCCTAGACGTCGCATCGTCAGTTATTGACAAAGCGTCCTTCCGCTCAACCCCCGGACTCGGAGGCCGGGGCCGGCAATAAGGCCGGAAGGAAGGGCGACGGCCTCCGAACACCACAGGAGAAAAAGTGGCACGTCTTGTTGGCGTTGACCTCCCCCGCGAGAAGCGGCTCGAGGTTGCGCTTACCTACATCTACGGCGTTGGCCGTCACCACGCCAAGGAGGCCCTCGCGGCCACCGGTATCAGCCCTGACCTGCGCGTCAAGGACATGACTGACGAAGACCTCGTCGCGCTGCGCGACTTCATCGAGGCCAACTACAAGGTGGAGGGTGACCTGCGCCGTGAGGTGGCCGCCGACATCCGCCGCAAGGTTGAGATCGGTTCCTACCAGGGCCTGCGCCACCGTCGCGGCCTGCCGGTGCACGGTCAGCGCACCAAGACCAACGCTCGTACCCGCAAGGGCCCGAAGCGCACCGTGGCCGGTAAGAAGAAGAAGTAGTAGACGAACCTCGGTTCGTCCGATGACCTCGAAAGCAGGAATGTAATGCCCCCCAAGTCGCGTATGGCGGCCTCTCGCAAGCCGCGTCGCAAGGACCGGAAGAACGTTTCCCACGGTCACGCCTACATCAAGTCCACCTTCAACAACACCATCGTGTCCATCACGGACCCGACCGGTGCGGTTATCTCCTGGGCCTCCTCTGGCCAGGTCGGGTTCAAGGGCTCCCGTAAGTCCACCCCGTTCGCCGCGCAGCTCGCCGCCGAGGCCGCTGCTCGCCGCGCTCAGGAGCACGGCATGAAGAAGGTTGACGTCTTCGTCAAGGGCCCCGGTTCCGGCCGCGAGACCGCGATCCGTTCCCTCCAGGCCACCGGCCTCGAGGTGGGCTCCATCAAGGACGTCACCCCCCAGGCACACAACGGTTGCCGCCCGCCCAAGCGCCGCCGCGTTTGATCTTTTCCGGTGCGGCGGCCCCCGATGGGCCGCCGCACCAACCCGGCTTCCCGCACAAGCGTGAAGCATCCCCCGGCGTCATATAGCGGATGCCGATAGGAAAGGAAAACCATTGCAGATTTCGCACCGCCCGGTCCTGTCTGAGGAAGTCATCTCCGAGCACCGCTCCCGGTTCTACATCGAGCCGCTGGAGCCGGGCTTCGGTTACACCCTGGGCAACTCTCTGCGCCGCACGCTGCTGTCGTCCATCCCGGGTGCCGCAGTGACCTCGATCCGCATCGATGGGGTGCCGCACGAGTTCCGCACCATCCCTGGCGTGAAGGAAGATGTCACCGAGATCATCCTGAACATCAAGGACATCGTCCTCTCCTCTGAGGTGGACGAGCCCGTGGTGATGTACCTGCGCAAGCAGGGCCCGGGTGAGGTCACCGCTGGTGACATCACCCCGCCGGCCGGCGTGGAGGTCCACAACCCGGACCTGCACATCGCGACTCTGAACGAGAAGGGCAAGCTCGAGATCGAGCTGACTGTTGAGCGTGGCCGCGGCTACGTCTCCGCAGCGCAGAACAAGGACGAGAACGCGGAGATCTCCCGCATTCCGATCGACTCGATCTACAGCCCGGTTCTCAAGGTCACCTACAAGGTCGAGGCCACTCGCGTTGAGCAGCGCACCGACTTTGACCGTCTGGTGCTGGACGTGGAGACCAAGGACTCCATCCTCCCGCGCGACGCCGTGGCGTCCGCCGGCACCACCCTCGTTGAGCTCTTCGGCCTGGCCCGCGAGCTCAACGTCGAGGCCGAGGGCATCGACCTGGGTTCCTCCCCGGCCGACGCTGCCTTGGCGGCTGACCTGGCCCTCCCGATCGAGGACCTGAACCTGATCGCCCGTTCCTACAATTGCCTCAAGCGCGAGGGCATCCACACCGTGGGTGAGCTCGTTGCCCGCTCCGAGGCAGACCTGCTGGACATCCGCAACTTCGGCGCCAAGTCGATCGACGAGATCAAGAAGACGCTGGCTGGCCTGGGCCTGGCCCTGAAGGACAGCCACCTGGAGTCGCCGGTTAGTGAGGACCCGTTCGCGGGCAACCTCTCCTTCAGCGACGAGTTCACCAACTAACCGGCACGCCCCGGAAATCTAGGAGACATCATGCCTAAGCCCACTAAGGGTCCCCGCCTGGGTGGTTCCCCGGCGCACGAGCGTCACATGCTCGCCAACCTCGCCAAGTCTCTTTTCGAGCACGGCGCCATCACCACCACTGAGGTGCGAGCCAAGCGCCTGCGCCCCTTCGCTGAGCGTCTGATCAGCAAGGCTCGCAGCGGCAGCCTGCACGACCGCCGTAACGTGCTCAAGGTCATCACCGACCGCGGCATCGTTGCCAAGCTGTTCGAGGAGATCGCCCCGGCGATCGACGCGGACCGCAAGGGCGGCTACACCCGCATCATCAAGCTGGGTCAGCGTCGTGGCGACGCCGCCCCCACCGCTCAGATCTCTCTGGTGCTGGAGAAGCTGGAGAAGCGCGAGGTCGTCCGCGAGGCCGAGGCCGTTGTGAAGGCTGCTGACGCCAAGGCTGAGGAGGCCAAGGTTGAGGCCGTCGAGACCGAGGTCGAGGAGACC
Source organism: Buchananella hordeovulneris (assembly GCA_030529545.1). Lineage (GTDB taxonomy): Bacteria > Actinomycetota > Actinomycetes > Actinomycetales > Actinomycetaceae > Buchananella > Buchananella hordeovulneris_A. The sequence continues at coordinate 26,545 of JAUMWR010000023.1, read as the reverse complement.
AAGGCCGCGGAGACCGAGGCCTGAGCAATAAGCTCTTACGTCTGTGGTTTGGGGGTGTTGTGGGTGACCACAACACCCCCAAACTGTTTCCAAATAAGCCTCCATTTCCCGGCGCAGGTGCTACTTAGTGAGGTTGAGTCAGGGCGGAGTGGGCGCTATGCCATCGCTGTCGCGCCAGCGTCGGGTGGGTGCGGCCTGCGTTGGTCGATTCGGGCCTGGCCCAATCGCGCCGCCAGCGCCGGGCCAGTAAAGGAAAGGCTCCTAGTGTGCTTGCCACACTAGGAGCCTTTGCGCTTTTCCCGTAACGCTAGAGCGTCGGGGAACGAACCGCTAGAGCGTCGGAGAACGGAAGGTTAGAGGTCCTCCGGCGGGGCCGGGTAGAGCTCGCACATGTCGTCTGCGGCCTGGCCGTCCGGGAACTTCGAGTCCAGGAACTCGTAGAGCTGCAGGGAGGTGGAGATGCCGCAGGAGAGCAGCGTGTCGAGCTGCTTGTCTGTCACGCCTTGCTCCAGGTCGGTGATGTGCTCGGCCGTGACACGCAGCTGGTCGCCCTCGATGCGGCTGAGGTAGCACATCGGGAAGATGCGGTCGCGGCTCCACTCATTCAGGGCCTCCAGCAGCGGGTAGTAGGCCTTGAGGTCCATCGTGTGCTGCCAGCGGGAGCGGATCACCAGGACCTCGTTGTACTTGCCGGTTACCTGCAGCATGAAGGGCGACTTGTCGAAGCCGGTGAGCATGTCACCGTCGTCGTCGATCTCGTAGCGGTATTCCTCGGCGTCGAAGTAGGCCTTGACGCGGTCCATGGAGATCGGCGCCAGGGTGGCGGCGTCCACGGGGTCTACGCCCTCGGCGCTCGCGGCGCTCTCAACGGGGGCGGCCGCAACGTTTTCTGCCTCCGGGGCCTCGGCCTCTACCTCGAGGTCTTCCTCGAGGAAGGGATCCTGTTCGGGCTCTTCGTCCTTGGACTGCCCGCCAAAGAGAGAAGAAAAGAAGGACATGGGTTTCTCCTAGTTGCTGAAGCGGGTGTCGGGGAATTCGGAGTCGAGCTCGGCGAAGAGCTGCATTGCGGTGCCCACGCCGCAGTCCACGAGTTGCTTGATCTGCAGGTCGCTCACGCCGTGCTCGAAGTCGATGGAGACCTCGGTGTGGACCTCCACGGTGCCGTTGTCCCGCGAGACCAGATAGGCCTTGGGCCAGAAGTGGGTGGAGCACCACTTGTTGATGACGTCCAGGAGGCGGTAGCGGGCGGTGGCGGGAGCGGAGACGTTCCACTGGCCGCGCACCGTGCAGATCGAGTTTCCGCCGCCGTTGGCCAAGATCAGGAAGCGGTTGCGCCCAAAGTGGGCGTAGACGTCCCCGTCGGAGTCGGTCTGGAATGAGTAGCCCTCGCGCTCCATGTGGGCGGAGAGGCGCGACCGGTCAAAGGGCTTGATGTCGTTGTCCCCGGGGCGGGGTTCTTCAAACGTGGTGTTTTCGCTCACGCTGGCGTCCTTCCGTGACTTTGGTTCCCAACTCTAGGACGTAGGACACACTCAGCGGGAGGCGGTGGCGCTGCTTTCGCCGCACGCCGAAAGAAAGCAGCATCGAGCGTTTCCCCTTCACGGGCCGCACGCCGACGCCCCGAGCCCCGCCCGGTTTCAGCGAGCCGACGGGTGAGGTCGGTGCGGCCAGCACCGTGGGTGGGCCGTCACAGCGCGGGAGGGGCGGGCGCGGTGCGCCTAGGCTGGGAGGCGTGGAACAGACAATGCGGGTGCTTTTGAGGATCGCCTACAACGGGGCGGGTTTTGCGGGCTGGGCTACGCAGCCTGGCCTGCGCACGGTCCAGGGCGAGCTGGAGGCGGCGCTGGCCACGGTCCTGCGGGTCGACCAGCCTCGCATCACGGTGGCGGGACGCACGGACGCGGGCGTGCACGCCCGGGGACAGGTGGCCCACGTCGACTTGCCCCGCGCGGCCGTGGCCGCCGCGCCCGGCCGCAGTGACCGCGACCCGCTGGTGGCGTTGCGCCAGCGCGTGAACGCCGTGTTGCAACGCGACGCAGGTCCCATTAGCGACGTGGTGGTGGCCGACGTTGCCGCCGCCCCCGCCGGTTTTGACGCCCGCTTCTCTGCGATCTGGCGCCGGTACTCCTACCGGATCAGCGACGCCGACTCCACCCGGGATCCGCTGCGGGCCGACGTCACCTGGGTGCGCCCCCGCAACGGGCAACTGGACGTGGCGGCGATGGACGCGGCGGCCGCGCAACTGCGCGGGGAGCACGACTTCCTGCCCTACTGCAAGCCGCGCGTGGGGGCCACTACGATCCGCACACTGCTGGACTTCGACTGGCAGCGCGTGGAGGCGGGCGCAGACGCCGGGTTACTGGTGGCCCGCGTGCGGGCCGACGCTTTTTGCCACTCGATGGTGCGCTCCCTGGTGGGGGCCTGTCTGGCTGTGGGGGAGGGGCGGCGCGACCCAAGCTGGCCTGCCGAGCTCCTGGTGGCGCGGGAGCGGACTTCCCACATCACCGTCGCCCCCGCCCAGGGGCTCACCCTGGAGGAGGTGGCCTACCCGCCCGAGGCCGAGCTGGCCGAGCGCGCGCAGGCGGCCCGCGCCACCCGTGGCGAGGTCTACGCCGGCAAGTCCGCCTCAGCTAAAGCGCGGGAGGCCGCCGAGGAGGACTGCGGCTGCGGCTAAGCCAGGCGCGGCGAGGCAGGTGGCTGCCTGTGCGGCTGAAGTGTGTGCGGCGGAGGCGCAGGCACCCCGCTCAGCGCAGCGGGCGGCGGCCCTGTGGGTGGGCGGCAGTCCTGTGGGCAAGCGGCAGCCCGCTGGAGGAGCGACGCAATCCCGGCCTGGCGGTGAGGCGGATCCCGAAACCCACCCCGTCGCGGCAGGGGGCGCCCGAACCCGGCCTGGCGGTGTAGCGCCCCGGCTCACGCCAGGCAGGCGGACGGCCGAGAGAACAGGGCGGCGCGCGGCAACGTCGGCCACCAAAGGTCAATGCGGGCAGGCAGGGCGCGAAGAGCTGTGGGCAAACAAACAAGACCGGGTAGGTGCCATCCTTTGACCCCGGGCGTGCGAGTTAGTAACCTAGTTGCCGTTGTCCGCTCCCAATTGAATTTCCGGCGCTCCCACTCGCCGAAGCCCCAGGGAAGCGGCCCAGCCCCTGTAATCGGTGGAACTTCTATGCCGTTGCGGCATCTAAGAGCCACCGCCGAATCGAAACGAAGGCAACGCCCGTGCGCACCTTTACTCCGAAGCCCGGCGACATCGACCGCAAGTGGTACGTCATTGACGCCACCGATGTTGTGCTCGGACGACTCGCGGCTCAGGTCGCGAACCTGCTCCGTGGGAAGCACAAGCCGACCTTTGCCCCGCACGTTGACGCCGGCGACTACGTCGTCATCATCAACGCGGACAAGGTTGTTCTCACCCGTGGCAAGGCAGACAAGAAGTTTGCTTACCGTCACAGCAACTACCCCGGTGGTCTGACCGCCGTTTCCTACCGCGACCTGCTCGCCACGCGCCCCGAGCGCGCGATCGAGAAGGCCGTGCGCGGCATGATTCCGCACAACCGCCTTGGTCGCGAGCAGCTGAAGAAGCTGAAGGTCTACGTGGGTGGCGAGCACCCGCACGCCGCTCAGCAGCCCGAGGTATTCACCATCGACCAGGTCGCCCAGTAAGCGGCTACCTAGCAGGATTTGAGGAATAACGTGGCAGACACGACCACTGAGTTCGACGAGTTCGACGCTCCGGCGAGCTACACCACCGAGACCGAGGTTCCGGCCGCTGGCCTGGGCAAGTCCATCACTGCTCCCGGTTCCGCCCTGGGCCGCCGCAAGGAGGCTGTTGCCCGCGTTCGCCTGGTGCCCGGCACCGGTGAGTGGAAGCTGAACGGCCGCAGCCTGGAGGACTACTTCCCGAACAAGCTGCACCAGCAGCTGGTTCGCTCTCCGTTCACCATCCTGGACCTGGAGGGTCGCTTCGACGTCATCGCCCGCATCAACGGTGGTGGCATCTCCGGTCAGGCCGGCGCACTGCGCCTGGGCATCGCCCGCGCGCTGAACGAGATCGACGTGGAGGCCAACCGCCCCACGCTGAAGAAGGCTGGCTTCCTGACCCGCGACGCTCGCGCGATCGAGCGCAAGAAGGCCGGTCTCAAGAAGGCCCGCAAGGCCCCGCAGTACTCCAAGCGTTGATCTTGGCTGCGTGAGGTGGCTCTGGCCGCCTAGAGGTGGTGCCCCGCTGGATCAGCGGGGCACCACTCTTTTGTGCCTGGGCGTTGCCTGCTATAAGCGGGCGGTGAGTGAAGGTGACGCGAGAGCGGCCCGCGCGCTTAGCCACGCGCGCCCGATTGCGGTAAATGGCGAAATTGGCGCCGGATTGGGCGCTGGACGTGCCACGATCGTGGTGCCGCCAGCGCGGCGAACGGAAAGGAAAGCACATGGCTCGACTATTTGGCACCGACGGCGTGCGGGGACTTGCTAACACCAAGATCACCCCGGAGCTGGCGCTCTCCCTGGGGTTGGCTGCGGCGCGTTGGCTGCACGAGCACCAGGCCCGCTCGGACGGGGAGAAGCCGCGCGCGATCGTGGGCCGCGACACCCGCATTAGCGGCGAGTTCCTGTCTGCCGCCGTGGCGGCGGGCCTGGCCTCCGGTGGTGTGGACGTCACCCGTGTGGGGATCGTGCCCACGCCGGCCGTAGCTTTCCTGACCGCCAGCCAGGACGTGGACCTGGGCGTGGTCATCTCTGCCTCCCACAACCCGATGCAGGACAACGGCATCAAGTTCATCGCCCGGTCCGGGTACAAGCTGGACGACGCCGTGGAGGACCAGCTCGAAGCCCTGCTGGGCAAGCCGTGGGATCGCCCCACCGGCGGTGGGGTGGGCGACATCCACCGGGACGTCTCCCGCGCCGACCACGCCTACGTGGAGCACCTGGTGCGCGCCGTGGGCTCCAAGAGCCTGCGCGGCCTGCGCATCGCCGTGGACTGCGCCAACGGCGCCGCCTCCCAGGTGGGCCCGTGGGCCCTGCGCGAGGCCGGGGCCGACGTGGTGGTCATGAACGCCTCCCCGGACGGGGAGAACATCAACAAGTCCTGCGGCTCCACCCACCCCGAGCAGCTGCAGGCCGTGACCGTGGCTTCCGGCGCCGACTTCGGTGTGGCCTATGACGGCGACGCGGACCGTTGCCTGGCGGTGGACGCGACCGGCAAGCTGGTGGACGGCGACCAGATCATGGGCCTGCTGGCGATGGGCATGAAGGAAGAGGGCACCTTGGTGGACGACACCCTGGTGGTCACCGTCATGTCCAACCTGGGCTTGAAGCTCGCCATGCGCGAGGCGGGCATCCAGACCATCCAGACCGCGGTGGGTGACCGCTACGTGCTGGAGGAGATGCTGCGCGGCGGCTACAGCCTGGGCGGCGAGCAGTCAGGTCACGTCATCGCCTCGCAGTTCGCCACCACCGGTGACGGCATCCTGACCTCCATGCTGCTGGGTGCGCGTCTGAAGGAGACCGGCACCTCCCTGGCGCAGCTGGCCGGGAAGATCAAGCGCCTGCCCCAGACCCTCATCAACGTTTCCGGCGTGGACAAGGCCCGTGCCACGCAGGACGAGGAGCTGGCCGGGGCCATCGAGAAAGCCGAGGCCTTCCTGGGCGACTCCGGGCGCGTGTTGCTGCGCCCCTCCGGCACCGAGCCGCTGGTGCGCGTCATGGTGGAGGCCCGCACCCAGGAGGAGGCCGACGCCGTGGCCCAGCGCCTGGCTGCTGTGGTCAAGGAACGCCTGGCGCTCTAGTTCCTGCGAGCCAGGGCGAGGCGGGCGGCGGGGTCCCTTTGGAGGGGGCGCCGCCGCCCGCTTTTCCCTCCGAGGGAGGAATGGCATTCGCGCCCGGGTGGGCTACCTTTGCTAGGGCAAAGGAGGACATATGCACTGGTTAGAGGCAGCGCTGCTCAACTTGGGGGCCACCCCGTGGGCGATGGTGGCGCTTTACTTCCTTTGCGTCGTGGACGGTGTATTCCCGGCCGTTCCCAGCGAATCCATGGTGATTGGCTTCGCGGTGCTGCATGCCTCCCACGGGTTCCCCTCCCTGTGGGTGCTGTTCCTGGTAGCGGCCGTGGGCGCCTTCACCGGTGACGTGGTGGTCTACCACCTGGGCCGCAAGATCCCGCTGGAGCGGGTCTGGTTCATGCGCGGCCCGCGTGGCCAGGCCGCCATTGAGTACGCGCAAAAGGCCCTGGCCAAGCGCGGGACCCTCTACATTCTCTCGGCGCGGTTCGTGCCGATCGGCCGCGTGGCGGTCAACCTCATCTCCGGCGCCACCGGCTTCCCCCGCAAGCGCTTCATCTCCACCGCGCTCCTGGCCGGGTTCGTCTGGGCCGCCGTGGGCATCCTGATCGGCTCCGGCGTGGGCGCCTTCCTGCACGACTACCCGCTGGTGGGCATCGCGGTTGGCATCGTGGTGGGCGTGTTCGTTGGCATGCTGGTGGACAAGCTCGTGGCGTGGCTGGGCGGCGTGTTCGCCAAGCGGGGCGAGCCGGCCGAGCAGCGCAGCGTCGCCGCCCAGGCGGTGATCGACGTGGCCCAGGCGGTGGCGGAGCAGCCCACCCGGCTAGAGAGCGTGCGGGCGCTGCGCAAGGCGCGCACCCAGCGCCGCTCCTCCAGCGGGAACTCGCGTCGTCGCAGCGGGCACAAGCGCTCGCGGTAGGAAAAGCTGCGGCTAAAGCCCCGGCCGCTGGTGCAGTGCCCCGGTGAAATTTGCCGATTGCAGTGCCTGCCGTTCCGGCCGTCGCTGCGTGCCGACCACCTAACCGGCACTAGACCTTGCGCAGCAGCAGCCGCTGAATCGAATGATCCGCGCCCTTGGACAGGATCAGGTTGGCGCGCCCGCGCGTGGGAGCCACGTTCTGCCTCAGGTTGGGCAGGTTGATGGTGCGCCACAGGCGCCGGGCCGCAGCCACCGCCTCCTCGTCGCTTAGGTGGGCGTAGTTGCGGAAGTAGGAGTCCTCGCGGGTGAACGCAGTGGAGCGCAGCGTCAGGAAGCGGTCGATGTACCAGTTCTCGATGTGCTCCGGGCGAGCGTCCACGTAGAGAGAGAAGTCGAAGAAGTCGGAGACGGCCAGGCGGAAGGTGCCCGCCTGGGTGGCGCGGGCCGGCTGGAGCACGTTCAACCCCTCCACGATCAGCACGTCGGGCTGCTCGATCGTCTGCACCTGCCCGGGCACGATGTCGTAGACCAGGTGGGAATACACGGGGGCGGTGACAACCGGGCGGCCGGACTTGACGTCGGCCATGAAACGAAGCAGGGCGCGCCGGTCGTAGGACTCGGGGAATCCCTTGCGGTGCATGAGGCGGCGCCGCTCCAACTCGGCGTTGGGGAGCAGGAAGCCGTCGGTGGTGACCAGCTCGACGCGGGGGGTGGCGGGCCAGCGGGCCATCATCTCCCGCAGCAGGCGGGCCGTGGTGGACTTGCCGACGGCCACGGAGCCGGCCACGGCGATCACGAACGGGGTGGGGCGCGCGCCGTGCCCCAGGAACTCCACGGACTGGCGGCTCAGCGTCCGGTTGGTGGCGACGTAGATCTGCAGCAGGGCGGAGAGCGGCCGGTAGATGGCGTCCACCTCCGCCAGCCCGATCGGGTCTCCCAGGGAGGACAAGCGGCGCAGGTCCGCGTCCGTCAACGGCAGGGGAGTGGAGTCCGCCAGCGCGCTCCATTGCTCGCGGCTGAACTCCGTAAAGGGCGTGGCTGCACTTGAACTCACGCAGAGTATTCAACAACACCAGCGCCTCCGGCGGGGAACGCCCACGCATTTTTGCAAAGCGGTAGGCTGCGGCCATGATCGTGGGGATCGGGGTAGACATCGTTGACGTGGAGCGCTTCGAGCGCACCCTGGAGCGCTCGCCTCGGGTGGGGCAGCGCCTGCTCACCCCGGCGGAGCTCGAGGGCAAGCCGGCCTCCCGCGCGGCCCGCTTCGCCGCCAAAGAGGCCCTGGCCAAGGTGCTGGGCGCGCCGCCCGGATTGCGGTGGCACGACTGCGAGGTGGTGGGCGGTGGCAGCACGCCGCCGACGTTCCGCCTGACTGGCACAGTTGCTGCGGCCTGTGCCGAGCGCGGCATAACGGACGTGCTGCTCACCCTCACCCACGACGGGGGCATGGCCGTGGCCGTGGTGGTGGCCCAGAAATGAGCACCGCAGGCCAGGGGAGGGGCCCGGGGGAGTACGCCGGGCTGGCGCGGGCGCGCGAGGCCCACACGGCGCAGGCCGTGCGCGTAGCGGAAGCCGCGCTGGTGGCCAGCTCTCCCACCGATCACTGGATGCGCGCTGCCGCCTTCGCGGTGGCGATGGCCGTGGTGCGGCAGGTGCGCGCCAGGCGCGGCCGCCTGGGCGGTGGGCGCGTGCTGGTGCTGGCCGGGGCAGGGGACAACGGCGGCGACGGGCTGTATGCGGCCGCCTACCTAAAGAGGCGCGGAATGGACGTGCGCGCCCTGGCACTCCCCAGCGTGCAGCCGTCGGCTCCCCGGGCGCAGGAGCGGTGGCGGGCCCACCCGCACGCCCTGCAAAGCGCCCTTCAGGCGGGGGTGTCCCTGCACGGGGGCGTGGAAGCGGAGCTGGCCCGGTGGGCCGCCAGCGCGGACGCGGTAATCGATGCCCTGTTGGGCACGAGGGTAGCGGCGGGGGCGGGCCCGCGCCCCCCCGGCCCGCCCCCGCCGGGGGGTGTGGGCCCCCGGCCCCCGGGGGGCCCCCCCGGCGGGGGGGGCCGGGGCACCCCCCCCGGGATAGACCCGGACACCGGGGAAGTGCACGGCCCGGTGCTGCCCGCCGCCCAGACCGTGACGATGGGGGCCGCCAAGCCCGGTCTGCTGCTGCCGCCGGCTGCCCGGCTGTGCGGGCGGGTGAGCGTGGCGCTGCCGGAGCTGTTAGCGCCCGCAGAGGGCGGGCAGCCGACCGCGGTGCGCATCGAGGACGCGGACGTGACCGCCGCCTGGCCCGTCCCCGATCCCGCAGACCACAAGTACAGCCGGGGCGTGCTGGGGCTGCGCGCCGGCAGCGCGCGCTACCCCGGCGCCGCCGTCCTGGCCGCCACTGCCGCCGTCAACGCCGGGGTGGGAATGCTGCGCGTCCTGGGGCAGGACGCCGCCACCCAGGTGCTGGCCGCCTGCCCGGAGGCGGTGCCGGGCGAGGGCCGCGTACAAGCCTGGGTGGTCGGCCCCGGCCTCAGCCCGGACGATCTGCCGCAGATCGCCCAGCAGATCTCCGGCTGCCTGCCCGAGGGGCTGCCGCTCGTCGTGGACGCCACCGCGCTCGCGGCCCTGCCCCTGTTGCTGGCATCGCCCGCCGGGGGCACCGCTGACTCTGGTCCGGCCACGCCCACTACCTCGCCAGCCGATACTCCCGGAGCCCCGTCCGCCGGTACGCCAGCCTCCCAGGCGGCCGACTCGCAGGCCTCCCCACCCGCCACCACGCCAAACGCGGCGCCTACCGAACGCGCGGCCGGCTCAACCGCGCCCCTGCAGTGCGCCGCCCCCGCCACTCTTGCCACCGCCACCACCGCCGCCACCCCCGCCCCGCTGGGCCCGCTGACCGTTCTCACCCCGCACGCGGGGGAGCTGTGCGCCCTGCTGCGCGCCGTGGACCCGGCCGCCGCCCAGCTGGAGCGCGACGACGTGACCGCCCGCCCGGCCCACTGGGCGCGGCGCGCCGCCCAGGGCACGGGCGCGGTGGTCCTCCTCAAGGGCGCCGTCACGGTGGTGGCCGCGCCCACGGGCCCGCTCTACACGGCAGCGGGCGCCCCCGCCTGGCTCGCCACCGCCGGCGCGGGGGACGTACTCGCCGGTCTCCTGGGCGCCCTGCTGGCCGGGCGGGCCGCGAACCTGACCGCGCTGGTCGCCGCCCACCCGCAGCGGGCGCAGGAGCACCTGGCCTACCTGGCCGCAGTGGCGGCGCACGTGCACGCCCGCGCGGCGGCCCGGGCCAACCCGGGCGGCCCCCTGCGCGCCGCACAGGTGGCCGACGCGCTCGCCCCGGCGCTCGCGGAGCTGCTGACTGGGCAGCGCGTGGGAGAATGAGGGCATGACCGCAGCCGCCCCCGCCTTCCCCGGTCGCGCCCTGATTAGCGTGCCGGCGCTCCGGCACAACCTGGCGCTGTTGGCGGCCCTGACCCCGCAGGCCGAGCCGGTGGCGGTGGTCAAGGCAGACGCCTACGGCCACGGTGCCCCGCTGGTGGCCCAGGTGATGCTGGCGGCCGGAGTGAAGCACCTGGCCGTCGCTCAGCTCGGCGAGGCCCTGGAGCTGCACGCCCATCTGCGCGCCGCCGGCTGCCCCCTGCCCGTCGACGGTTCCCTCCTGACCTGGCTCTACGCGCCAGGCACCGACCTCACCCCCGCCGTGGCGGCGGGCCTGAACTTGACCGTTTCCGCGCCCTGGCAGTGGGAGGAGGTCGCGTCCGCCGCGCGCGCCGCCGCCCGCCCCGCCCGCGTGCAGATCCAGGTGGACACCGGTATGACCCGCGCGGGTTTCCGCCCCGAGCAGCTCCCAGTCGCCCTGGAGGTGGCCCGCGCGCTGGCGGCGAGTGGAGCGGTGGAGGTGCTGGGCGTGTGGACCCACCTGGCCCGCGCCGACTCCCCGCACCCCGACGCCGTCGCGGCCACCCGCACCCAGTTGCGCCAGTTCGCCGCAGCCGCGCAGGAGGTGCGCGCCCACTTCCCGGCCGCCGCCCGCCACGCCCTGGCCACCTCCGGCGCGCTCTTCTACCCCGAGTTCGCCTTCGAGCGAGTGCGCCTAGGCATCTCCCTCTACGGTCTGGCCCCCAACGCGCAGTGGGAGGAGGAGAGCGCCGCCCTCCCGCCTGTGGTGGCCGACGCTGCCGCCCGCGCCACCGAGGCCTTAAACGAGCAGGCAACCGGCCAGGCGCCCCGGTGGGACCTGTCTGAGGCTGCCGCGCGCTGGCAGGCGGTCAGCTCCCAGCTGCGCCCGGTGATGAGCCTACATGCCACGCTGGTGCAGGTGAGCGAGGTCCCGGCCGGCACGCCGGTGAGCTACGGCGGCACCTGGCAGGCGCCCACGCGCCGCTGGCTGGCCACCGTCCCGCTCGGGTACGCCGACGGGATACCGCGCCACGCCTCCAACGCAGTGAGCGTCCTGGCCGCCGGGCGCCTGTGCCCGCAGGTGGGCCGGGTGTGCATGGATCAGTTCGTGATAGACCTGGGGCCGGTCACGGGGCAGGAGCCCCCGGCGCGGGTGGGCGACGAGGTGGTGCTCTTTGGGGCTGCCCCCGCCCAAAGCGCCGACGAGTGGGCGCTGGCCTGCGGCACCATCGGATATGAGATCGTTACCCGCGTCGGGGCGCGCGTGCCGCGCGTGAAGGAGGAAGCGTGAAAGAGTTTGGGCCCATCGAGCTAGTGGATGCGCAGTCCACGCGTGAATTCGGTGCCCGCCTGGCCCGCCTGGTGGGACCGGGTGACCTCCTGGTGCTCTCCGGCCCGCTCGGCGCCGGCAAGACCACGCTCACGCAGGGCCTGGGCCAGGCGCTGGGCGTGCGCGGCCGGGTGTCTTCCCCCACCTTCATCATTGCCCGCGTCCACCCCGGCCCCACCCCGCTGGTGCACGTGGACGCCTACCGGATCACCTCCCTGGATGACCTGGAGACCCTGGACCTGGACGCCACCCTCGATGAGTCGGTGACCGTGGTCGAGTGGGGCACTGGCAAGGTGGAGTCCCTGGCCGACTCCCGCCTGGAAGTGGTCATCTCCCGCCCCGAGGGCGGCCTGGACCTGGGGCAGGAGGACGGCACGGACGCGCCGGCGGAGGCGGGCGACGGTACGGAGCCGCTGGCCAGCTCCCGCTTTGTGCAGCTGCGCGGCTTTGGCCCGCGCTGGGAAAACGCAGACTTTTCGAGCCTGGAGGCGTGATGCGCGTACTGGTTATTGACTCCTCTGCCGGTTCGTTGGCCGCCCTGGTTGACGTCGACGCTGACGGCGCGCGCCTGGTGGCCAAGGCGGTCAACGCATCTGCCCGCGAGCACGCCGAGTCCCTCTCCCCGCTGGTGAGGCAGGTGCTGGCAGAGGCCGGTATTTCCTTGGCCGACGTTGCCTTGCTGGCCGTCGGCACCGGCCCCGCCCCCTACACCGGCCTGCGCGCCGGGATCGTGACCGCCAAGCTGCTGGGCAGCGCCGCCGGCGTGCCGGTTACTGGCGTCTGCCCGCTGGATGTGCTGGCCGCGCAGGCGTTTGCGGCCGGAGCGGGCGGCGAGATCCTGGTCCTCACCGACGGGCGGCGCCGTGAGGTCTATTGGGCCACCTACCGCGCCAACGGTGGGGACGTGCAGCGCTGTCACCCCCTGGCCGTGGACACCCCGGCGGCCGTGCGCGGCTGGCTGGAGCGCGACGGCAAGGACGTTTGCGGCTCCACCGGCCCCGGCGTGGACCTGTACCAGGACCCCATCAACGCGCTCGGGCCGCAGGCCGGTGAGCTGGACCCGGTGGTCTTTGCCCGCCTGGCAGCCACCCGGTTCGCGGCCGGCGTGGTCGGGCCGCTGGAGCCCGCCTACCTGCGCCGCCCGGACATCCACGGCCAGTGAGCGATCACGCGCAGGCGCTGCCCGCTCCCGGCGGCACGGCGCAGGAGGGGGCCCAGCCCGCCCCGCCGGCCGAGCGCGGTGGCGGGGCGGCCGGCGGAGCGTCGTCCACCCCAACCGGCGTCCCCGCAACCGAAGCAGCGGTGGGGCCAAGCGGGGCGGCAGTTGGTGATGCAGGGATTAGTGCGGCGGGCGCGGACCTGGAGATAGTGCCGCTGGAGCCGCAGGACGCCGCCGTCCTGGCCGTCATGGACCGCATGCTGTTCGGCGCGGAGGCGTGGGGGCCGGGCGCGTTCGAGAGCGAACTGGAAAACCCGGCCCGCGCCTACCTGGGCCTGGCCCGGGGCGAGGAGCTGTGGGGTTTTGGCGGCATCTCCCTGTATGAGGACGCCGAGCTCATGACCATCGGCGTGCTGCCGCAGTGGCAGGGCAAGGGGCAGGCCGGGCGCCTGCTAGACGCCCTGCTCGCCGCCGCCCGCGCAGCCGGTTCCAGGCGCGTGCTGCTGGAGGTGCGCTCGCAGAACGAGGCCGCCCAGCGCCTCTACCGCTCGCGCGGATTCACCCAGATCGCGGTGCGCAAGCGCTACTACCGCCTGCCCACCGACGACGCACTGGTGATGGAGCTATCCCTCCAGGCGGTGCAGGCCGACTTGAATGAACTGGCCACCACCAACAGAGTTCGTGCCGAAATCTAGCGCCTAGCGGCTCGGGGCTGGTTTCTTACTGAGAAACTCTTTCAAGGCTTCAAAGCGGAACCGAGGGCCTACCCCCCAAGCGATCAGTAAGAGTACCCAAAACACCCAGGAGTGTGGTGGGCCCTGTGGGGCGATTGCGTATGCCAAGCCTTGGAAGCTAACAAATCCATCGACTGCCCAAACTGGGTAATGCTTGTGGAAATCGCCACCGCGTTTCTTGTCGATCGCGTAATAGATCGGTAAGAGCCAGCTGATGATGAAGGCCGGGTAGCTAAAGCTCAGAGCGTAGGGTGCGGCCCAGAAGTACATGCCCAAAGCTAATGCAATTTGCACTAGCAGCACTAAAGCGCCAGCGATTCGATATCTCCTGCGCAGCGAGACCGCGCCAATATTCGGTTCTTTCATGGCGTAAGCCCTATTCCTATCAGCGGGGGATAGTTGGGAGTCATGCATTTGTTGCCATCTGAATGGCGCTTGTTATTTCCGATGCTATCGGATGTGATCGTGCATGCCACGCGCGAGCACTGCTTTGATCAATTCGGGCAGGCGTCCGCCCGGACCGGTCGGTTCAGCCCTACGCTCACCAGCTGCTGCCATGAGCTGGTCGCCAGCCCGCCGGCGAATCCCACTATCGGCAGCCCTGCCAGAGCTTGAGTAGGAACAGCACTCTCATGCACAGTCATAGTCAATCAGCCTTTCGAAGATAAACCACTTACACAAGCCATCTGACATCCGCATACTGCCAACGGCGCTTTAGGGGGATCGGTCCTCCACAGCGATCGCGGCAGCTCGGGCCATCTCCTTTCGGGGCAAACCGAGCCCTCACAGGCCGTTACTCAGAGAGGTCCCCTGTGCGTGTTTGGGGCTAGTCGCCTGCTGTTTGCGGCGGCTCGCAGCGTGCTCGAGGAGTTGCAATACCAGCGTGGCTGCCAGGATCAGCCAGAGCCAGATCGAATTAGGTGGTCCGTAGGGCCACGCCAGGTAGGGCACCAAGACAAATACGAGGTGGCCGTTGGTCGCCCAGGCGGGGAAGAACGCGTGGAAGGGCCCGTTCCGGAAGACGCTGATCGTGTAGGTGAGCGGCAGGGCGAAGCTGATCGATGCTGCGGCCAGGGAGATCTCCACGGCGTTGGAGCGCAGGAAGTAGAGCGTGACCAGGGCCAGCGCCAGCTGGGTGGCAAGGATGGTTGCTCCCAGTAGGTGTTGCTTCAAAGTGATCCGCGCGGTGTCACTGTGTGTCATCAAGGATCTATCTCCAGGGCTCTTGACGGAAGATGATCGTGCTCATCTCACTGGAGAGTTTAGGTAGCGCCGGAGCCGTTTGGTTCAAACGGGAGGGGCTTTGGGTATTCCTCGTTTTTGGGGGAGGGCAGGAGTAGTACAAAACCAGGAGAAAACCGAGCCAGCTGTGCGGTGCCACCACAAAAGGGAGCCATAACTGGCGGGCCGTCCAGACAGGAGCGCGCAGGCAACGGCCCCACGCCCTAAAACGGCGGCGAGGGGACGCCGGGGCGGGGCAAAATGGTACTGCGCAAACGCCCAGCCGTGCCCCCGCCGGCGCGGAACTAGCTGTCAAAGGAGACCAAGTGCGTGCCCTTCGCAAAACCGCCGCCGGCCCGGGGCTGGAGCTGTGCGAGATCCCCGAGCCAGTGGCCGGCTACGGGGAAGTAAAGATAAGGGTGCACCGCGCCGGCCTGTGCGGCACGGACGTGCACCTCTACAACTGGGACGGCGGCGCGCCCGGCTCCCTCACGCCCCCGCAGACGCTGGGGCACGAGTTTTGCGGCGAGATCGTGGAGGTGGGCCCCGGCGTGGTGGAGGGCTACGGCCCGGACGAGCTCCACGTGGGCCAGCGCGTCAGCGTCGAGGGGCACATCGTGTGCGGGCGCTGCCGCAACTGCCGGGCCGGACGCCGTCACATGTGCATCCGTACCGTGGGAATCGGCGTCAATCGCGACGGCGGCTTTGCCGACTACGTGGTGGTGCCCGCCTGTAACGTGTGGGTGCAGCCCGAGGAGATAGACGCTGAGTTGGGCGCCCTCTTTGACCCGCTGGGCAACGCCGTCCACTCCTGCCAGGACCTGGAAATGACCGGCCAGGACGTCCTCATCACCGGCGCCGGCCCCATCGGAATCATGTGCGTGGCCCTGGCCAAGCTGGCCGGTGCCCGCCACGTGGTCATCACCGACATCCAGCCCGACCGGCTCGAGCTGGCCCGCCAGGCCGGGGCCGACGCAGCGGTCAACATCTACGAGGAGTCCCTGCAGGACGTGATGACCAGGCTGGACATCCGGGAGGGCTTCGATGCGGGCCTGGAGATGTCCGGCGCCCCCGGCGGCCTGGCCACCCTCATCGACACCTGCACCCACGGCGCCACTATCTCCTTGCTGGGCCTACCCAAGGGGGCCTTCCCCGTCGAGTGGGGCAAGGTCATCACCAACATGCTCACCATCAAGGGCATCTACGGTCGCCAGATGTTCGACACCTGGTACCTGGCCACCTACATGATGCAGACCTCGGCGCAACTCCGGGAGACGGTGCGCTCGATCATCACCCACCGATTCGCCCCGCACGAATGGGAACAAGCCTTCCAGGCCGCCGCCTCCGGCACCGCCGGCAAGGTGGTCATCGACTGGGAGCGGTAAGGAGAGAACATGGACACCCTCACCCCCAAGCTGCAAGCCGCCCTTGCCGAGCTAGCTGAGGCGGGCCTCTACAAGCGCGAGCGCGAGATCCTGGGCAAGCAGGGCCCGCACGTGCAGACCACCGCTGGGCAGTCGCTCAACTTCTGCGCTAACAACTACTTAGGTTTGGCTGGCGATCCGCGCCCGGCTGCCGCCGCCAAGGACGCCCTGGACAAGTGGGGCTTTGGCATGAGCTCGGTGCGCTTCATCTGCGGCACGCAGGACCAGCATCGCGCGCTGGAGCGGGAGATCGCGGCCTACCTGGGCAAGGAGGATGCCATCCTGTTCTCCTCCTGCTTCGACGCCAATGGCGGCGTCTTCGAGGCCCTGTTTGGCCCCGGCGACGCGATCGTCTCCGACGAGCTCAACCACGCCTCCCTCATCGACGGCATCCGCCTGTGCAAGGCCACGCGCTACCGCTACCGCAACGCCGACCTTGCTGACCTGCGCGCCCAGCTCGAGGCCGCGCGCGCGGCCGGTGCCGAGCAGGTCATCATCGTCACCGACGGCGTGTTCTCCATGGACGGCTCCTACGCCCCGCTCCCGGGCATTTGCGACCTGGCCAGTGAGTTCAGCGCTCTGGTGCTGGTGGACGACTCCCACGCCACCGGCTTCGTGGGCCCCGGCGGACGCGGCACCCCCGCCCTGTTCGGCGTGGAGGAGCAGGTGGACATCCTCACCGGCACCCTGGGCAAGGCCCTGGGCGGCGCCAGTGGCGGCTACGTGGCCGGGCCCCAGGCCGTGATAGACATGCTGCGCCAAAAGGCCCGCCCCTACCTGTTCTCCAACACGCTCGCCCCTGCGATCGTGGCCGGCTCCCGCGAGGCCCTGCGCCTGGCCGCCGCCGCCGACGCAGAGCGCGAGCACCTGGGCAAGATCTCCGTCCTCTTCCGCTCCCTGATGGAGGAGGCCGGGTTCGACGTCCTGCCCGGCACCCACCCCATCCACGCCGTCATGTTCCCCGGCGAGGACGGCGCCCGCCTGGCCGGCCAGATCGCATCCAAGATGCTGGAGCTGGGCGCCTACGTCACCGCCTTCTCCTTTCCAGTGGTCCCGCGCGGCAAGGCCCGCATCCGCGTCCAGCTCTCCGCCGCCCACACCGAGGACGACGTGCGCGCCTGCGTGAGCGCCTTCGTCGCCGCCCGCGACAGCCTGGCCTAGAACAAAGAGTTGGGCGCCCCGCCCCCGGGGGCCCCCACTTTTTTTTCCCGCCGCCCAAGGGGGGGTTCCCCGGGCCGGGGGGCCCCGGGGGGGGGGGGGCGCCGGCCACGGCGGCC
>JAUMWR010000023.1:0-9326 GCA_030529545.1 Buchananella hordeovulneris | reverse complement strand
GGGGGCCCCCCTGCCCCCCCCCCCCCCCCCCCCGCCCCAAAACAACGGGGGCGCCCCCCCGCCCCCGGCCCCCCAACTCTTTGTTTCCCCGCCGCAAAAGGAGGGGTACCCCGGGCAGGGGCGCCCGTAGGGAGGAGTGCCGACGGCAACGTCGGCCAACCCGGCACGGCAAATGGGAGCGACGGCTTACAAAGGGGGAGTGGTGGGCGGGAACGTCGGCCACCCAGCAAAGCGGTGGCACTCCAGCGGTGGCGCGGAGTGAAATAGGCGGCGCCCAGGGAAGGGAAAACGTTTTCCCGACAGCGCGGTAACTTAAATAGTGCCCTAAATCGCGTTTGTCCCACTCTTTCTGACTCAGAGAAGGGGATACGTCTGGCGTCAAAGCCCTGCAAAGCCGCCAAAAAACCCGTTCAGTGCGCGTGCGGTGCCATAAGTCCTACTGGGGGACTGTTGGCCTGGGTAGCGTTCGGTTCGTGGCCAAGAACGTAACTCCCCGTACCGCCGGACGCACCAACGTCGCTCTCAAGCGCACGATGGCTGCCACCGGTTTCCTGTTCATCTTCTTCATCCTGATGCACTGCTACGGCAACCTGAAGATGTTCCTCGGTGAAGAGGCATTTGACGGTTATGCCCACTGGCTGCGCGACCCGCTGCCGCACATGATCCCCGAAGGCTGGTTCCTCTACGCCTTTAGGACCCTGCTGCTGGTGGCCCTGGTCGTGCACTTCTACGCAGCCTTCAAGATGTGGCACCTCGGTGCCAAGGCGCGTGGGCGCGACCGCTACGTGGTGAAGAAGTCCATCTCTGCCTCCCCGGCTTCCCGCTACGCGCACCTGACCATGCGTTGGGGCGGTGTGGTGCTGGCGCTCTTCATCGTCGCCCACATCCTGCAGTTCACCACGCTGCACATCCAGTGGGGTGGCGACTACCTGGCCGAGGGCGTGGGCCCCTACGACCGCATGGTCATGGCCTTCCAGCTCTGGTGGGTCTGGGCGATCTACTTCGTCGCCATCCTGGCCCTGAGCCTGCACATCTGGCACGGCGTGTGGAGCGCCATGCAGTCCATGGGCTGGATCCGCAAGTCCACCCTGGACGGCACCAAGCTGGTCGCCACTGCCTCCGCCCTGGCCATCCTGGTCGGGTTCATGGCCCCCCCCACCGCCATCCTGCTCGGTCTTCTTAAGTGAGGTTTGAAGTGACTGAAGAATTGATCGACGGCCTGTACCGCGAGGGCGAGGCGCTGGTTGACCCCAAGTGCCCCACCGGCCCCCTGGCCGAGCGCTGGAGCAAGCGCAAGTTCTCCGCCCGCCTGGTGAACCCCACCAACCGCCGCAAGCTCTCTGTCATCATGGTCGGCACCGGCCTGGCCGGTGGCGCCGCCGCCGCCTCCCTGGGCGAGATGGGCTACAACGTCAAGGCGTTCTTCTACCAGGACTCCGCCCGCCGCGCGCACTCCATCGCTGCGCAGGGTGGTATCAACGCCGCGAAGAACTACCGCAACGACAACGACTCCGTCTACCGGCTGTTCTACGACACGGTTAAGGGTGGCGACTTCCGCGCCCGCGAGTCCAACGTCTACCGCCTGGCTGAGGTCAGCGCCGCCATCATCGACCAGTGCGTGGCCCAGGGCGTGCCCTTTGCCCGCGAGTACGGCGGTCTGCTCGATAACCGCTCCTTCGGTGGTGTGCAGGTCTCCCGTACTTTCTACGCCCGCGGCCAGACCGGTCAGCAGCTCCTGATCGGTGCCTACCAGGCCCTCGAGCGCCAGGTGAACGCCGGCACCGTCAAGGAGTACAAGCGTCACGAGATGGTTGACCTGATCGTGGTTGACGGTCGCGCCCGCGGCATCGTCGCCCGCAACATGGTCACCGGTGCCATCGAGACCCACCTGGCCGACGCCGTTGTGCTGGCCACCGGTGGTTACGGCAACGTCTTCTTTCTGTCTACCAACGCGATGGGCTGCAACGGCACCGCGATCTGGCGTGCACACCGCAAGGGCGCTTACTTCGGCAACCCCTGCTTCACCCAGATCCACCCCACCTGCATCCCGGTCTCCGGTGACTACCAGTCCAAGCTGACCCTGATGAGTGAGTCGCTGCGTAACGACGGTCGCATCTGGGTGCCGAAGAAGGCAGAGGACTGCACCAAGGACCCGCGCGAAATCGCCGAAGAGGACCGCGACTACTACCTGGAGCGCATCTACCCGGCATTCGGAAACCTGGTGCCGCGTGACATCGCCTCCCGTCAGGCCAAGAACATGTGCGACGAGGGCCGCGGTGTTGGCCCCGGTGGTCTGGGCGTGTACCTGGACTTCGCAGACGCCATCGAGCGCCTGGGCCGCGACGCGGTCAGCGCCAAGTACGGCAACCTGTTCGACATGTACCAGCAGATCACCGGTGAGAACCCCTACGAGGTGCCGATGCGCATCTTCCCGGCGGTCCACTACACCATGGGTGGTCTGTGGGTGGACTACGACCTGCAGTCCACTATCCCGGGCCTGTACGTGACCGGTGAGGCCAACTTCTCCGACCACGGCGCCAACCGCCTGGGTGCTTCCGCGCTCATGCAGGGCCTGGCCGACGGCTACTTCGTCCTCCCGAACACCATCAACGACTACCTCGCTGACGGCCCGTTCGAGAAGATCGACGAGAACCACCCCGAGGTGGTCGCCACGCTGAAGGAAGCTCAGGACCGCTTCGAGACGCTCCTGAACATCAACGGAGAGCGCTCCGTGGACTCCTTCCACAAGGAACTGGGCCACATCATGTGGGAGTACTGCGGTATGGCCCGCGACGAGGAAGGCCTGAAGAAGGCGATCGGCCTGATCCGCGAGCTGCGCGAGGAGTTCTGGCGCAATGTGCGCGTGCCGGGCACCGGCAACCAGCTCAACCAGTCCCTGGAGAAGGCCGGCCGCGTGGCCGACTTCCTGGAGCTGGGCGAGCTCATGTGCATCGACGCCCTGCACCGCCGCGAGTCCTGCGGTGGTCACTTCCGGACCGAGTCCCAGACCGAGGAAGGCGAGGCCCTGCGCCACGACGACCAGTTCGCCTACGTGGCGGCCTGGGAGTTTGGCGGCGACGGCCAGGCGCCGGTCCTGCACAAGGAAAAGCTCGACTACGAGTACGTTGAGATGAAGCAGCGGAGCTACAAGTGAACATCAACCTTCGAATCTGGCGACAGAACGGCCCCGACGCCAAGGGCGCCATCCACGAGTACCAGCTCAAGGGCATCTCTGACCACATGTCCTTCCTGGAGATGCTGGACGTACTCAACGAGGAGCTGTTTGCGCGCGGCGAAGAGCCGATCGCTTTCGACTCCGACTGCCGCGAGGGCATTTGTGGCCAGTGTGGTGTGGTGATCGACGGTCTGGCCCACGGCCCGCTGCGCACCACCACCTGCCAGCTGCACATGCGTTCCTTCAAGGACGGTGACACCATCACGATCGAGCCGTGGCGTTCTACCGCGTTCCCGATCATCAAGGACCTGGTGGTGGACCGCACCGCGTTCGACCGCATCATTCGTGCCGGCGGTTACATCTCCGTCAACACGGGTGCCGCCCCGGACGCGCACGCCACCCCGGTGCCCAAGCCGCACGCTGAGCGTTCCTTCGAGGCCGCCGCCTGCATCGGCTGTGGTGCTTGCGTGGCCGCGTGCCCCAACGCCTCTGCCATGCTGTTCACCGCCGCGAAGATCACGCACCTGGGCCTGCTCCCGCAGGGCAAGCCGGAGCGCATGGCACGCGTGGTGTCCATGCTGAACCAGCACGACGAGGAAGGCTTCGGTGGCTGCACCAACATTGGTGAGTGCGCTGCGGTCTGCCCCAAGTCGGTGCCGTTGGAAACCATCTCCATGCTCAACCGCGAGCTGGGCCGCGCCCGCTGGGCCGGCGTTCGCGTCTGAGTTTGATTCGCTGCGGGCGGCGGGTTTGCGTGAGCAAGCCCGCCGCCCCGGCATTTCTGGGACATTACCGTTCAGGGATAGGCTTTAAGCGTGGAACCCTTGATCCTTGGCATTGAATCCACCTGCGATGAGACCGGCATTGCGCTGGTGCGCGGGCGCACCCTGCTGGCCGACGTCACCGCTACCTCGATGGAGGAGCACGCCCGCTACGGTGGCATCATCCCGGAGATCGCCTCCCGCGCCCACCTGGAGGCCATCGAGCCGACGCTCAACGAGGCGCTGAACCGCGCTGGCGTGAGCCTGGCCGACGTGGACGCGATCGCCGTTGCGGCCGGCCCCGGCCTGATCGGTTCCCTCACCGTGGGCGTGTGCGCCGCCAAGGCCCTGGCGCTCGCCCTCGACAAGCCCCTGTACGGCGTGAACCACGTACTGGGCCACCTGGCCGTGGACGAGCTCGTGGACGGCGAGATCCCGCCCGGCTCGATCGGCCTGATCGTCTCCGGCGGGCACACCAACCTGCTCCACCTGAAGGACATGGCGCGGGACGTCGTCGAGCTGGGGGGCACGTTGGACGACGCTGCCGGCGAGGCCTTCGATAAGGTAGGCCGCCTCCTGGGACTGCCCTACCCCGGCGGACCCCACGTGGACCGCCTAGCCCGCGAGGGTGACAAGCAGGCCATCCGCTTCCCGCGCGGCCTGTCCACCGGCAAGCACGTGGCCAACCACCCCTACGACTTCTCCTTCAGCGGCCTGAAGACCGCCGTGGCCCGCCACATCGAGGGCCTGGAGGCGGCAGGCAGCGAGCTGCCCATCGAGGACATCTGCGCCGGCTTCTCTGAGGCCATCAACGAGGTGCTGGTGGACAAGTCCTTCGCGGCCGTCCAGGCTTTCAACGCCCCGGCGCTGATCGTGGGCGGCGGCTTCTCCGCCAACTCCCGCCTGCGCGAGCTGCTCAAGGAGGGCCAGGAGAAGTACGGCGTGGAGGTGCGCTTCCCGCCGCTGAAGTACTGCACGGACAACGGCGCGCAGATCGCGGCCCTGGGCTCGATCCTGGCCCGCGCCGGCGTGGAGCCGAGCCCGGCCGACTTCGCCCCGGACTCCTCGCTGCCGCTCTCCCAGGCGAGCCTGCTGCCCTAGGCTCCCCGCGTCCCCGCTGGCAGTCGGTGGGGCTCGGCTGGCGCGCCTGCGCCGCTACTCGCGGCGAGCGCCGCAGCGGGCAGGCGCGGCGGAACGTCGTCCAACTACCAGGTCACAAAGCGCGCCACGTCACTGGAGGGCTTGAACTGGGCCGGGTCCAGGGGGCGGTCGGCCTTCATCTCGGCAATCAGCGAGTCCACCACGCACTCCAGATTGCCGCCGTTGGCGTTCATGACCGCGAGCTGGCGCTGGTAGGAGGCCCCAAACTCGGAGATCAGGCGCAGGTCCGCCAGCTCCTCGGCGCAGCCCAGACGCTCGGCCACCGGGGCTAGCTCCTCGAGCATCCGCTCTAGCGTGTCGGTGATGAGCTCCTCGTTGCCCTCGCGGTCCAGGATCAGGATCGCGTCCATGCCGTACCGGGCGGAGCGCCACTTGTTCTCCGCCACGAACCACGGCGGCATGGTGGGCAGCTCCTCGCCGCGGTCCAGGCGGGTGGAGAAGTCCTCCACCAGGCAGTGGGAGAGCGCGGCCAGGGCCAGCACCTCGCGCAGGTTGGTGGCGGCGTCGCACACGCGCAGCTCGATGGTGCCCAGGCGGGGCGAGGGGCGGATGTCCCAGCGGATCTCGTCAAAGCCGTTGATGACGCCCGTGTGGAGCATGTCCGCGCAGTAGCGCTCCAGCTCCTCCCACCGGTCAAACTGCTCGGGGATGCCGGCCGTGGGCAGCTGCTGGAAGGTCATGGCCCGGTTGGAGGCGTAGCCGGTGTTCTGCCCCGCCCAGAACGGGGAGGAGGAGGCGAGGGCCTGCAGGTGGGCAAAGCGTGTCAGTAGCGCCCGCACGATCGGCAGGACCTTGGAGCGGTCCTCGATCCCGACGTGCACGTGCGTGCCGAACAACAGCATCTGGCGGCCCCAGAACTGGGTGCGCTTGACCAGCTCCGCGTAGCGCTCCTTGTTGGTCACCAACTGGTAGGTGGGTTTGGCGAAGGGGTGGGAACCGGCGGAGACCAACTCCGCGCGCAGCGGGTCGGTGATCTGGCGGACCGCTCCCACGGCCTGCGCCAGGTCCCGGCCGCACTCGGCCACGGTTGCGCGGGCGCCGGAAACCACCTCAATGGTGTTGAGCAGCATCTCCGGGTGAATGTGGGGGTGCTTGGCCTGCCCGGGGGGAGTGACGGCCTGGATGACGGCCTCGGCGCACTGGCGCAGGTCCCGCGAGTCGCGGTCAACCAGTTGCAACTCCCACTCGATGCCAAGCGTGGAGCGCTTGGAGGGGGCAAAGTCCAGGGCCATGGTCACTCTCTATCTGTGCAGAACACCAACGAGCCTATAACGCCGCCCTTCTAAACGCATTTAGGTAAGAATCCTGCCCAGGCGGGAGATATGCGTGCTGGGTAACAGCTAGTATCCGTTTATGGAGAGGCAGAACGAGCCCGCAAACGGGAAATTCACGTTGCAAGCGATCGCCTGGCTGCTCGCCTTCGGGATTGGTCTGCCGGTGATTTTCCACCTCGCTCTGTTGGGGTGGAGTTGGCTGGCCTGGGGGAAGCCGTGAGCGTAAAGAAGTCTTGGCTCGCACTCTTGATCATGGGCATTCTTGTCCTGGCCTATTGCTTCGCGTTGATGAGACTCGACGGTTTCCGCGAGCTGGTGGGAGACAGCAAGGGCCTATCCGGTCTCTTGATAGTCGCCCCCTTGGGGGTCTTTTGGTGTTGCCTTGTGGAGTCCTACCGGGTGGGCTGGAGCCTGCTGCGCGCCATCGCCGCAGCGGCGACGGGCGCTGCGGCGATGGCGATCGGCTACGGCTTCGTTGCCACCCAGGTGGACGCCTTCTTTGTATACGGCGGGATCTACATCGTCTTCGGGCTCGTAGGCGAGGGCTCGGGCCAGCTGGTGCGCCGCTTGGTGATGGGCAAGCAGAAGACCGCCTGAGCGGAGGGGCAGGAACGGTAAAGGGAGCCCCGCGGCGCGGACGGCGTCGTACGGCTACCGTCGGCGCGGTGAGGGCGCCCGTCGAGGCAGACGGCCATCGCTCCACCGAGCCTCGCCGCTAGAGGGCCTCCACGACGATCGCCCGGTGCCGCCCCTCCACGCGCGTGGCGATGAGGGTGGCCGCCCGGTCTCCCTTCAACTTGGCGGCCGCGCGCAGCGTGGCCGGATCCAGGTCCGCCCCGCGCTTCTTGATCTCGAGCACGCCGACGTCGTTAGCCCGCGCCCACTTCGAGATCGCCGCCGCCTTGAGCGGCAGCACTTCCAGGACGCGGTAGGCGCGGTAGAACGCCGATTTTTCCGCCGACGTTCCCGCGCGCCCTGCCGCCCCGCCCGGCCCGCTTGCGCGGTGGCCGGCAGCGGAGCCGCCGTTGCCAACGGGGGCCGGGGGGTGCCCGGCCTGGGCGGAGTCTCCGCCGAGCTCGCCGCCAGCCGGGGCGTTAACGGGGGCGCCCGCGTCCGCGCCGCTGCCGCTGGAGGAGGCCGCGCTCGCGGCGGGGACGGCGGGAACGTCGTCCAAGCAGGCGGGCGCACTGTTGCTCGTCAAGTAGGCGATCGCGGGGGAGATGGGGGCGGCGTCCAGGTGGGCCGCGATGGTGGGGATCAAGCCGGCGCGGATCACGGCGCCGTCGGG
Source organism: Buchananella hordeovulneris (assembly GCA_030529545.1). Lineage (GTDB taxonomy): Bacteria > Actinomycetota > Actinomycetes > Actinomycetales > Actinomycetaceae > Buchananella > Buchananella hordeovulneris_A. The sequence continues at coordinate 1,667 of JAUMWR010000023.1, read as the reverse complement.
CTCGAACAGGAACTCGCCCAGCGGGGCGGCGGGAAGCTGCTCGTGTGGGCGGCTGGGGTCGCCGGCCTCACTGAACACGTGCGCGCTGGCCCCGCGAATCACGAGCGCGCTGCGGCCCGGTCCCTCCAGCGCCAGGGGACCACACCAGATGGCGGCCTCCACCATCTCGCCGTCCACGCTTGCCCACTGCGTGTGCGAGTCCGGCGGGAGCAGCGAGAGGTCGATGCCGGGCGCCACCTTCACGCCGAGCGCGGCGGCGTGCTTGCGCCAGGAAAAAACGGTGGAAAGCGAGGGGGACCAGTCATCCGGGCGCGTCAGGCGGCCCCCGCCGGCGCGGCGCCGGGCCGGGTCAGCAAAGATCGCGTTCACGCCGAGGGCGGCGAGGTTCAACGTCGTGGCGTCCGCGTGCAGCACCCGGGCCGTGGGGAAGGGAGAGAGGTTGACCGTGGCGCACGCCGCCGTGCCCTCGTCGCGCTCCACCGCCGTCACCCGCAGCCCCCGGGCCGCCAGGGCGAGCGAATCCGCGCCCAGCCCGCATCCCAAATCCGCCACGTGCGTCAGCCCGGCCGCCGCAAAACGCTGGGCGTGGTGAGCGGCCACCGTCAGGCGAGTGGCCTGTTGCAGGCCGTCGTCGGTGAAGAGCATCCGCTGCGCAAAGGGACCAAACTTGGCGCTCGCGGCCGAGCGCAGCCGCCACTGCGTCAACAAAGAGGCGATGAAGGCCGGGTCCAGGCCGCGCTTGCGCAGCTTGGAGTTGAAGTCGGCCGCCCCCTGCTCCGTGTAAGGGGGAAAGCTAGCTAGCAGCGCTTGGCCCGCCGGGGTGAACAGTTCAGGGTGAAGCGCAGACATGGCCACCATTTTCGCAGAGCCGAGGCAGTGGCGGGCGTCGGGTGGCGCGGCGGCGTGGGGCACGGTGGAACGCTAGAGCGGCAGGCGGCAGGTCGCGGTGGAACATAAGAGTGACAGATAGCGGGGCGCGGCGTGGAGCGCGGCGGAACGCTAGAGCGGGAGACAGCGGAGCTCACGCGCGGGTGAGAAGTGGGAGCGTGGGGCTCGGAGCGGGCTAAGGAGGGAGAGCCCTCGCGGGCTCGAGGCGGGGCCCGGCTGCGCTATCAGCGCATTGCTGGCACTCGCCTTGACCGAGTGCCAGCCCCGCCCTAATCTGAGAGCCGTGGCGCGTATGCGCCGTGCAGGCCGACCCCCGCGACGGCGGCCTACAGACGTTTGTAGCTCACTCAAGCTAGGAGAACCTGCATGTCGGTCACTTTGAAGCCGCTCGAGGACCGCGTGGTCATCAAGACCAACGCCGCCGAGCAGACCACCGCCTCCGGTCTGCACATCCCGGACACCGCCAAGGAGAAGCCCCAGGAGGGCACTGTCGTGGCAGTCGGCCCGGGCCGCGTTGACGACAAGGGCAACCGCATCCCGGTCGACGTTGCCGTTGGCGACACCGTCATCTACTCCAAGTACGGCGGCACCGAGGTCAAGTACGCGGGCGAGGAGTACCTGATCCTCTCCGTGCGCGACCTGCTGGCTGTGGTGGAGCGCTGAGCGTAGGGCTCACAAAGCAAACTGGGTGGCGGGCATTGCCCGCCACCCAGTTTTTGTGCCGCCGCGCAGTGGAGCTGGTGGCGAGGCGCGGGAGTTGGGCGACGAGTCCGTCAGTT
>JAUMWR010000074.1 GCA_030529545.1 Buchananella hordeovulneris | reverse complement strand
GGTTTGCGGGGTTTCTTGTCGCCGGGGTGGTGTTCTTGTCGCCCAGGTTGTGCCCTCGTCGCCCGGGTTGTTGTGCTAGCACGACCACCCCCACGACCGGGAACTGGTTGTGCCCTCGTCGCCCGGTTAGCGGCCTGGGCGCCCTCAAGCGCTGAGCGCGCCGGGCAAGGAACCGGAAACGCTTAGCGCAGAGGCCGGGTTAGTCGGTGGTGCCGACCACCGCGCCCTCGCGGCCGGTGGGCAGGTCGATCTCGACCACGTCGCCGGGGGCGAGTTGTGCGCCGCGGCGCTCCTCCACCTGGCCGTTGACCAGGACGTCGCCGGACTGGATGGCGATGGTGGCGGTGGCGCCGTCCTCCACCAGGCCGGTGAGCTTGAGGAACTGGCCAAGGCGGATGGTGCCGCGCACGGGGATCGTCTCATATGTGGGCATTTCTCAATTGTGGCAGAACACCTGCCTAGACTTTGCCCATGACTACCTCCCTGAGCCTGAGTGTGCTGGACCTGCGCGGTGAGGAGCTGGATGCGGCGAGCGTTGCCGCGCGCCTGCCCCGCGCCGCGATGAACGTGGAGGACGCCCTGGAGAGGGTGCGCCCCGTGTTGGAGGACGTGCGGGAGCGCGGCGCTGCTGCCCTGCGGGATGTCTCGGAGCGTTTTGACGGGGTACGCCCGGAGTATTTGCGGGTGCCGGCGCGGGCGTTGGAGGAGGCCGCGCAGCAGTTGGACCCGCAGGTGCGAGCGGCCCTGGAGGTGGCGATCGCTAACGCCCGCAAGGCACACGCGGTGCAGGTGCCGCCGGCGGTGAGCACCGAGGTGATCCCGGGCGGGTTTGTGCGCCAGCGCTGGGTGCCGGTGCGCCGCGTGGGCCTGTATGCGCCGGGCGGTTTGGCGGTCTACCCGTCGTCTGTGGTGATGAACGCGGTGGCGGCGCAGGCGGCGGGCGTGCCGCAGGTGGCGCTGGCCTCCCCGCCGCAGAAGGAGTTTGGGGGCCTGCCCCACCCGACGATCCTGGCGGCGGCCCACCTGACCGGCGTCACCGAGGTGTACGCGGCGGGCGGGGCGCAGGCGATCGCCATGTTTGCATACGGCGCGCGCGGCGAGACCGAGGCCGATGCACTCGCGGCGCAGGGGGAGTGGCTGTGCCCGCCGGTTGACGTGGTCACCGGCCCCGGCAACGCATACGTGGCGGCGGCCAAGCGGGCGGTGCGCTCGATTTGCGGCATTGACGCCGAGGCCGGCACCACCGAGATTGCGATCGTGGCCGACGCTACCGCCGACGCCCGGTTTGTGGCGGCCGACCTGATTAGCCAGGCGGAGCACGACCCGGCTGCGGCCAGCGTGCTGATCACGCCGAGCCCGGAGCTGGTGGCGGCGGTACAGGCCGAGGTGGCGGCGCAGGCGGCGGTGACCAAGCACGCCGCGCGCGTGGCCACGGCCCTGAGCGGCCCGCAGTCGGGGATCGTGCTGGTGGACGACCTAGACGCTGCGGTGCTGGTGGCCAACGCCTACGCGGCCGAGCACCTGGAGATCCAGACGGCGGACGCTGCGGCCGTGGCCGAGCGCATCTACAACGCCGGGGCGATCTTTGTGGGTTCCTACTCGCCGGTGCCGCTGGGCGACTACCTGGCCGGCTCCAACCACGTGCTGCCCACGGGGGGCACGGCGCGCTACGACGCGGGCCTGTCCGCGATGGCCTACCTCAAGCCGATGCAGGTGATCGAGTACTCGCGGCAGGCCCTGGCGCAGTTGACGCCGGCTTTGATCGCCCTGGCCACGGCGGAGGACCTGCCCGCCCACGCCACCGCGGCGCAGGTGCGCGGCGACTAAGCAGCGGCAAAAGCCCGGGTGGGGGTGACTGCGGCAGGAGTGGCCCGGCCAAGGTGCCGGGAGGCTTTCGCTCGCCCCGGTGCCGCGCGGGCGTGGGTAAAAGCGCGTAGAGCCGGAATCCACCGCGAAGCGTCCACACCGCTGCCGCTAACACGAAGAGTCCACCCCCTGCCACCTTGCAGGCGCGAGCGATAACCGGCTGCCCAGCAGGAGTGGGGGAGAACCCCCGGATACGGGCGGGTATGGCTCTGGCGCGCCCGCTGTCGCGTGGGCGCGAGTGCGAACTGCGCGCCCGGGGGAGGCCCGGTCAGTTCACCGCCACCAGGCGCACCTGCCAACCCGGCTGTAGCAGACGCAGCAGGTCGCGGTACTCCGGCAGCACGTGACCGATCACGTTCACGCGGCAGTCGGCGGGCAGGTCCTCGCGCGTAATCTGCACCTCGCCCGTGTAACGCGGGTACCCCTCGTTGTGGACCGTAATGGTGCCGAGCGGGCGCGCCCACGCACGGCGCTGCGGAACGTCGTCCCCCTTGGTGGCGTACTCTCGCGACTCGTTGATGCGGAAAACGGCGGAGGGCGAATCGTGGCGCAGAGTGAGCGGAACGTCGTACCACTTAGCGCCCTCCACATAGAGGTGGGCCGGCACCGGCAAAATCCCCGTCTCGCGGGCCTGCTCAATCAGACCAACCTGCTCATCGCTTAGCCACGGGTCGCCCACGAACACTGCGTCCTGGTTGCACACCGTCGCCAGCTCCACGTAGCCGACGTAGGGCGGCACGTGGCGGTGGGCCTCGACGGTGGGCAGGCCCTCGGCCACCGGCCAGCGCAGGCAGGTGTCGCCCGGAATGAAGGAGTAAACCTCCACACCGCACTCCTGCAGGATCCGGGTGGGCTCAGCCAGCGCCTCCACCGGCACGCCGGAGCCCGCCAGCGGGTAGTAGTTGTGGGTGGAGAGGAACTCCGGGCGCAGCAGCGGGCGGTGCTCCTCCTCCACGAAAGCGGAGTTCACGGTCAGGATGCAGTGCTGAGAGAGCTCCAGCATCTCCTCGACGCTCACGCCGTAGTCCACGCGGGCGCTCTCCAGCTTCAGCTCGCGCACCAGCTCCACCAGGGAGGTGCAGCCGTAGTACTCCAGGGTGCGTCCGGCCACGTCGGCCATGATGCGCGCGCCCCACGAGTGGAGCTCGGCGCACACGGCCCGCACGCGTTCCTTGTAACCGGGCTGCTCGGCCTCCTCTCCCATGTGGAGACAGATGAAAACCCAGTCTCCGGGCTTGATGCGGGCGGCCAACTCGTCTCGATACCGCTCGAAAGAGGAGATGTAAGCCGAAAAGTACAACGGGGGCAGATTCACGCCTTGAGCCATGCGTTCAAATTAGCGCACCCGCCCATAGACTGGCCGCGTGAAACTGCCATTGCGCCCAGAGCTTGTTGGTGTGGCCCCCTACGGCGCCCCCCACCCGGACGTTCCCGTGGTGTTGAACGTCAACGAAAACCCCTATCCGCTGTCCCAGGCAGTGGTGGACTCCATCGCCGTGCGCGTGGCGCAGGCCGCCAAGCGGCTCAACCGCTACCCGGACCGCGACTTCATGGAGCTGCGCGCTGCGCTAGCCGCCTACCTGGAGCGCGAGTCCGGGGTGGCCCTGCCCCCGATGCAGGTGTGGGCGGCCAACGGCTCCAACGAGGTGATGACCCACCTGTTCCTGGCCTTCGGCGGACCGGGCCGCAGAGCGGTGACCTTCACGCCGTCCTACTCCATGTACCCGGAGTACGCGCGTGACACCCACACCGAGTTCATCGCCGCCCCGCGCAGGGAGGATTACGGGGTGGACGTGGAGCTGGCCGAGCGTCTGCTGGCTGAGCACCGCCCGGGCCTGTTGGTCCTGGCCTCGCCCAACAACCCGACCGGCACCGCCCTGCCCCTGGAGACCACGCGGGCGCTGCTGGAGCTCACGCGCGAGAGCGGTCCGTGGGACGCGCAAGGCAACCCGACGGCAACTGTGGTCGTGATCGACGAGGCGTATGGGGAGTTTCGCCGTACCGGCGTGCAGAGCGCCCTTACCCTGCTGGCTGACAACCCGCACCTGGTGGTCACCCGCACCATGTCCAAGGCGTTTGGCGCCGCCGGCCTGCGTCTGGGCTACTGTGGGGCGGCCCAGGAGATCGTGGACGCCCTGACCGTGGTGCGCCTGCCCTACCACCTCTCCGCCGTCACGCAGGCCGCCGCGCTCGCGGCCCTGGAACACCAGGGTGAGCTGATGGCCCAGGTGGCCTCCTTGCGCGCCGAGCGCGACGCCCTGGTGGAGTGGCTGCGCGGGGAGATGGCGCTAACCGCGCTGGATAGCGACGCCAACTTTGTGCTGTTTGGCCCGTTTGAGGACCGCCACTTCGTGTGGAAGGAGTTGCTTGAGCGGGGAATAATCATTCGAGAGGTCGGGCCGGCTGGTTTCCTGCGCGTGAGCGTGGGCACGCCCAGCGAGATGGAGGCCTTCCGCACCGCACTGAAGGAGATTTGCGCATGAGCCGCACCGCCGTAATCGACCGCGTTACCAGCGAGTCCTCGGTTCACGTCGAGATCAACCTGGATGGCACCGGCGCCAACGAGATCTCCACGACCGTGCCGTTTTACGACCACATGCTGACCGCCCTGTCCAAGCACTCCCTGATTGACATGAAGGTGCAGGCCACCGGCGACATCGACATCGACGCCCACCACACCGTGGAGGACGTGGCGATCTGCCTGGGCGAGGCCCTGAAGGTGGCGCTGGGCGACAAGCGCGGCATCAAGCGCTTCGGTGACGCCCTGGTGCCGCTGGACGAGGCGCTGGCGCAGGCCGTCGTGGACGTGTCCGGCCGCCCCTACTGCGTGCACACCGGCGAGCCGGAGGCCCTGGTCTACCACCGGATCGGCGGCCACTACACCGGCTCCCTGACCGGTCACGTGCTGGAGTCCCTGGCCCTGCACGCCGGCATCTGCCTGCACGTGCGCGTGCTGGCCGGCCGCGACCCCCACCACATTGTGGAGGCGGAGTTCAAGGCCCTGGCCCGCGCGCTGCGCGCCGCAGTGGAGAAGGACCCGCGCGTTGACGGGATTCCGTCCACCAAGGGTGCCCTCTGATGGATAGCAACCTGGATGACGAGTTCGCTCGCTTGATGGCCTCCTCCGGCTTGTCTGGGGAGGACCTGGCCGAGCTGGGCGGGCTGAATTCCGTTGCCGGCGGGGAGTTGGACGACGTTGCCGCCGGCCAGATTCCCGATTCGCTGCCGCCCCTTGGGCAGGCCAGTTTGGGCGGGGAGGAAGGCGCCACCAAGCGCCTGGCGGTGGGGCTCATCATGACCCCGTTCGCGCGCGCCACCCCGCTGCAGATGGTCCTGGCCCTGGAGGGACTGGACCTGGCGGTGATCGAGACCAGCACCGGTGCCATCGCGGCGGTGGAGCTGGAGGTGCTTAAGGCCGACGATTGGGACGTGGCCGAGCTGCTGGGCAGCGCCGAGATGCCCGGGGCTTCCCCGGTGCTGGAGAAGGCCGCCGCCGCGCTGGCGGGGCTCTCCCGCGAGGGAGTGATCGCGCTGGTGAGCGAGCTGGCCACGGACGTGGGGATCGACCAGGGCCTCTCCGGGCACATCACCGCCCGCCGCTACCTCAAGGGCGAGGCCCCCGAGGAGATCCCGGCCGGGCTGGTGCTGGCGCAGGCCGATCAGCTGGTGGAGGACCTGCTGCTGGGCAGTAAGCGGGTGGCCGAGGTGGCCGCGCCCGAGGCCAACAAGCTGCGCCGCCGCTGGGGTTTCAAGGGTGGCAAGTGGGGCCCGAAGGGCACCTAGGCTCCCGCTGCGGTGAGGGCGCGGATCAAGCCGGATCCGGCAGCAAACGAAAGACGGGGCGGGCTAGCTGATGCTAGCCCGCCCCGTCGTTGCACCTAAGTTACGGGCGCGGGTGGGTCTGGTTGGTCCAGGCCTGCCCGTCCCAGTAACGCAGCAGGTTCGGGTTGGCGGGGTCCAGGTACCAGTTGGGAGCCGGGGCGGCCTGCTGGGCGGCCGGCGCCGCCTGCTGAACTGCGGGGGAATCGGCCTGCTGGGCGGCCTGGGGCGCTACCGGGTGCTCGGTGGGCTGCACTGCGAACT
>JAUMWR010000022.1 GCA_030529545.1 Buchananella hordeovulneris | reverse complement strand
CCACCGGCGCCCGGGGGGGGGGGGGGGGGGGGGTGGCCCCGCTGTGCCCGGGTGTTGCCCCGCCGGGGCCGGGGGGGGCAACATAACACGGTGCCACCCCCGGGCCTTTGCATCGTGCCAAGCAGACGGTGCCCGCTGCGTCCTTGGTGGCCATTTGGCGCGCCCGCCGGGGAGTTCGGCGACAAGGACCGATGCTCGGCGACTAGAGCCGATGTTGGGCGACGAGAACGCGTCGGTTCTTGTCGCCCAGGTGGCGGTCTTGTCGCCCAGGTTGTGTCCGCGTCGCCCCGCTCCGGGAGCCTGCGGCCACCGGGCAGGCAGCAACATCGCTGGGGTGGCCGGCACTGCCCGTTCCTTCGGCCACTGCGCCCATCCGTGGCAAGGTAGAGGCATGGTGCATCTGCAGACGCTGGAGAGTTTCCCCTTCCCGACCGCCTTGATCGTGAACGTGAACGGGCAGGAGGCGCTGCGGACCGGCGACGTGGACCGCACCTTCCGGTGGGCTTCCGTCTCCAAGCTGCTGACGGCCCTCGGCGTGCACTTGGCTGCCCAACGCTGCCTGCTGGACCTGGACCAGCCGGCCAGGCCACAGGGCGCCACCGTCGCCCACCTACTGGCCCACGCCGCCGGCGTGGACAGCGAGTCTGACGCTCAGCTGGCCCCGGCCGGCACCCGGCGCATCTACTCCAACTATGGCTACGAAGAACTAGGCAGGATCCTGGCCGAGGCCACCGGAATGGAGGCCACCGACTGGCTGGAACAGGAAATCCTGCTGCCACTTGGCATGTCCGCCACCGAACCGGGTAACACCGCGCACGGGGCGAGCGGTCCGGCGACAGATCTGATCCTGCTGGCCCAGGAACTGCTGCAACCAACCCTGCTCTCCGCCGCCACCCACGCCACCATGACCGCGCCCGCCTTTCCCGGTCTGCCTGGCATCCTGCCCGGCTACGGCCGCCAGGCAGACAACCTGTGGGCAATGGGCCCAGAAATCCGCGCAGTCAAGGAACCCCACTGGCTCAGCGCCGGCCACGCGGGCCTCTCCTACGGGCACTTTGGGCAGGCCGGCTCCTTCCTTTGGTGCCGGCCCGAGCTGGGCGCCTGCGCAGTGTTCCTGGGAGCCTCCCCGTTCTCCGCTCTGCACCGCGACCTCTGGCCGCAGCTCGACGCCGAGATCCTGGCCGCCATCAAATAGGTCAAGGCGTTAGTGGGCGCGGGGAGGGACGTCGGCCAGGGAAAAATCCCCGCCCGGCGTCGCGCCGCTAGGCGGGAGCCAGCCCTCACCTCAATCCGCTAAGTCGATTACGACCGGGATGTGGTCGGAGGCACCCTTGCCCTTGCGCTCCTCGCGGTCCAAGAGCACGCGGCTGACGCGCTGCGCCACCGGCTCAGTCGCCAGCGCGAAGTCGATGCGCATCCCCTCGTTCTTCGGAAAGCGCAGTTGCTGGTAGTCCCAGTAGGTGTAGCCGGAGGCGCGCGGCATCGTCACCTCGCTCAAACCCGCCTCGCTCAAGGCAGCAAACGCGGCGCGCTCGGCGGGAGAGGTGTGCGTCTTGCCCTCGAAGAAAGCCGGACTCCACACGTCACAATCGCGCGGGGCCACGTTGAAATCGCCCATCGCCACGAAGGAATCGCCGTTACGGGCGGCGCCTGCGGCGACGTCGGCGAACCGCGCCAACCACTCCAGCTTGTAGGCGTAGTGCGGGTCATCAAGCTCGCGACCGTTGGGCACGTACAGGCTCCAGATGTCGATCCCGCCGCAGGTCGCCTTCAGTGCGCGCGGCTCCAGCACCGGTTCCCCGGTCTTAGCGAAGCCAGGCTGGCCCGCAAAGCCCCGCTCCACGCCGGTCATGCCCACGCGGGAAGCGATCGCCACGCCGTTCCACTGGTTTTCGCCCCATGTGGCCACCTCGTAGCCCGCCTCCTCGAACGCGGCGGTGGGGAACTGCGTGTCCTTGCACTTGATCTCCTGCATGGCCAACACGTCCAGGTCATGCCTGGCTAGGGCGGCCAGGACTCGGTCCAGGCGGGTGCGAATAGAGTTCACGTTCCAAGTGGCAATGCGCATGGAGAAAGCCTAGAGGGGGCGGGCACCAGGCGCGGAGTGAGCGGCAGGTGTGGGCAGGGCGATGGTCCCGGGAGAACGCAAAAAGGGCGCAGATCATGCCGCTGCGGCTGTGATCTGCAACGCAACTGTGACCGGAATTTGTTGCGGCACTCCCGGCGGGTTGCTTAAACTTGCTCTCAGTACGGCAAAAAGCCGCACAAACGTGCAGAAGTGATCAGTTGGTGATTGCTTCGCTTCATCTCAACGGAGAGGCAAAATATGAGCATCCGCAAGGCTGCCGTTGCTGCAAGTCTGCTGGCCGCATCCTCCCTCGTTCTTGCCGGTTGCTCCGGCACGAACGCCGGTGAAGGCGCCACCGAGGCTCCCAGCACTGCTGAGTCGACCGAGGCAGAGGCCCCGGCTACCGGCGCCGCGATCGAGTACTGGCACCGTCTGCCCGACGCCAAGGGCGTCGACGCGATCGTTGCCGAGTGGAACGCCGCCAACCCGGACGCACAGGTTGCGGCCACCAAGTTCGAGGGTTCCGCTGCTGACTCTTACACCAAGATCGGCCAGGCCGTGAAGGCCGGCAACGCCCCCTGCCTGGCCCAGATGGGTTACGAGCACCTGGGCAGCCAGTACGTCCAGGGCAACCTGGAGGACGTCACCGCTGTTGCCGCCGCTTACGAGGGTAACTACGGCGCCGGCGCCTGGGCTTCCGCCAAGGTTGGTGGCATGACTGTGGGTATCCCGCAGGACCTCGGCGTTCTGGTCTACTTCTACAACAAGGCCACCTTCAAGGAGCTCGGTATCGAGGTGCCTACCACCTGGGACGAGTTCAAGGTTGCTGCGAAGACCGCCGCCGACAAGGGCAAGTACATCGGCGTGTTCCAGCCCGACGAGCAGGGCATGCTGTTCTCCGGCACCGCCGCTTCCGCTGGCGCCAAGTGGTTTGCCGCCGAGGGCGACGCCTGGAAGGTCACCGTCAACGACGAGGCCACTCAGAAGGTTGCTGCCCTGTGGCAGGAGCTGCTGGACCAGAAGCTGGTCGCTACCTTCCCGCGTTGGGGCGAGGAGTGGGCCGGCAAGCTGACCGACGGCACCATCTCCGGTTACATCGGTGCCTCCTGGGAGGCTGCTGACTGGGCGTTCGAGGGCCAGAAGGACTGGGCCGTTGCCCCGATCCCGGTGTTCGACGCTTCCAAGCCGGCCACCGGTACCGACGGTGGTTCCGCTGTCGCCGTTCTGAAGGGCTGCTCCAACGTGGAGAAGGCCGTTGAGTTCGCCGACTTCCTCAACACCCACATCCCGGACATGCAGGCTCAGGGTCTGCTCCCCGCCGCCAAGGGCGAGCTGACCACCCCGGAGAGCCTGAAGCCGATTTTCGGCGACCAGGACGTCTTTAAGACCCTGTCTGAGATCGCTGGCACCCTGAACCCGGACTTCGCCTTCTCCCCGTCCTTCCCGGCCGTGGCGACGAAGCTGTCCGAGGTTGCTGGCAAGGTGGCCACCGGTGAGGCCAAGTTCGCCGACATGGTGTCCGAGGCTCAGACCGTCGGTGTCCAGGCTCTCAAGGATGCCGGCCTGAACGTCGCTGAGTGATAACCCAGTAACCTCAACGCCGCGGTGAGGGGGCTGGCCCCGGAGGCCAGCCCCCTCACCGGAGGAATAGCCTCCTCGACTAGGGCGTATTCCCAGAAGGACAAGTCTCGTGGCTGCAACAGGACCAGGTGTGCCGGAAGCTACCATCGACTCCCCTCGATCCAACGAAGCGAGCGTTCGCGCTCGCCGTAGGCGTGCGGCCCGTTACGGGTGGGGATTCTTAGCTCCGTTCGCCCTTCTTTTCACTCTCTCTTTCCTCGTCCCGATTGTCATCTCCATCTACGCCTCCTTCTTCCAGGAGAAGGCTGAAGGTGGCCTCTTCGGAGGGGGCGGCAAGGTCTCCGTCTTCGTTGGCCTGGAAAACTACAAGGCAGTTGTCACTGATGAGCGCTTCTGGCGCGGCATCGGTCGAGTGATGACTTTCGGTGCCTTCCAGATCCCCGTCATGATCCTGGGCGCGCTGGCCCTGGCTCTCCTGCTTGACTCGCTTGCCGCCAAGTACGTCAGCTTCTACCGGTTGGTCTATTTCCTACCCTTCGCAATTCCGGGCGTTATCGCCGCGATGGTTTGGTCCTTCCTGTACCACCCCGAAGTTTCCCCGCTCGTCAAGTTGCTGGCGCACCTAGGAATCGAAGTCAACTTCTTTGACAAGAACATCGTTTTGGCCTCCATGGCGAACATGACCACATGGACGTTCATGGGCTATAACATGCTGATCTTCCTGGCCGCCCTGCAGTCCATTCCGCACGACCTCTACGAGGCGGCCCGCATTGACGGCGCCACCGGGTGGACCATCGTCCGCAAGATCAAGATCCCGATGGTGAAGTCCGCTGCTCTGCTCGCGGTCCTACTCTCCATCATCGGCACCATCCAGCTCTTCAACGAGCCCCAGGTCATCACAGCCACTAACCCCGGCCTCGGCAACATGGACTACACGCCGATGATGATGGCCTACAACGCCGCCACCAACACCGCCTACACGCCTAACGGCCTTGGTCCGGGTTCCGCGATTTCGATCGTCATGGCGATCATCGCGGGTGTGCTGGCTGCGATCTACGCCTTCGTTCAGTCAAAGATTGGGGACAAGGACTGATGAGTGCCGCAGTTGCCAACTACAAGAAGAGCGGTGTGCTGCCCGACGGTCGTACGTTCCGCACTTCCAAGTCCAACACCCCCCGCTCGATCGAGCCGGGAGCTGTAGCGAAGTTCGCCACCCGCGCCACCCTGGCGATCGTGGCCTTCTACTTCCTGTTCCCGATCTGGTGGTTGATCGTCGCCTCCACCAAGAGCGACTTTGAGATCACCATCACCAACCCCTTCTGGTTCACCGGGGACTCTGCGGAGCTCGTTAAGAACTTCGACTTCCTCATGAACTACGGCGAACAGTCCGGCATGTTTTGGCGGTGGATCGCCAACTCGGTGTTCTACTCCGGCGCCGCTGGCCTAATCGGCGTGCTGATCTCCGTCTCCGCCGGTTACGCGATCTCCAAGTTCGCCTTCCCCGGTCGTGGCGGTGCGCAGGTGGCCATCCTGGCTGGCCTGCTGATGCCGGTGGCCCTGCTGACGGTTCCGCTCTACGTGGTCTTCTTCAAGCTGGGCATGCTCAACACCCCGCTGGCCGTCATCCTGCCGGGTGCGGTGAGCCCGTTCGGTGTGTTCCTGGGCCGCATCTACGCAGACACGGTCCCGGACGAGCTCCTGGAGGCGGCCCGCATCGACGGAGCCGGCGAGGTGCGCATCTTCTTCACCATCGTTATGCGTCTGCTGGCTCCCGCTATGGTGACCATCTTCCTGTTCATCTTCGTGGCCTCCTGGAACAACTTCCTGCTTCCACTGATGATGCTGGACAAGGCAGAGCTCAAGCCGGTGACCGTGGGTCTGTACGGCATGTACTCCGCCGCAAAGCACAACGCGGACAGCGGTGCCACGCTGCTGGGCTCCCTGATGGGTGTCATCCCGTTGATCGTCATGTTCCTTGGCTTGCAGCGCTTCTGGCAGTCCGGCCTTTCCGCTGGCGCCGTGAAGGGTTAAGCGACTCGGCAACCTGAGGCAGGGGCCGGGGCGCGGGAGAAATCCCGCGCCCCGGCCCCTTTCTGCTGCCCGTGCGCCTTCATGGGTAGGCTGGGCACATGGGTAGTGCACTGATCACCGGGGCATCTGCGGGCTTGGGAACCGAGTTCGCCTGGCAGTTGGCCGGGCGCGGCCACCGCGTCGTCTTGGTAGCCCGCCGCGAGGAACGGCTGGAGGAGATCGCGGAGGAGATCCGCGAGCTCCACGGCACCCCGGTTGAGGTGCTGCCTGCTGACCTGGCGATGGTCAAGGGGCGCGCGGCCGTGGTGGAGCGCCTGGGCCAGGAGCGCCACCCGATCGGCCTGCTGGTCAACAACGCCGGCTTTGGGCTGGGGCAGCGGTTCGTGGGTGGCTCGCTCCGCCGCGAGCAGGCCGGCGTGGACGTCATGGTTAAGGCCGTTTTGGAACTCTCCCATGCCGCCGCCGCGCAGATGGTGGCGCGCGGACGCGGCGCCATCCTCAACGTCTCCTCCATGACGGCCTCCTCCGCGATGGGCACCTACGCGGCCCACAAGGCCTGGGTGCGTACTTTTACCGAGGCGCTGGCCCAGGAGCTGGACGGCACGGGCGTCACCGCCACCGCAGTCATGCCCGGGTTGGTGCGCACCGAGTTCCATGAGACGGCGAAGATGGGCATGGAGAACATGCCCGAGTGGTGCTGGTTGCCGGCCGAACGCGTGGTGCGAGAAGCCCTACGCGCCACCTCACTGGGGCAGGTGCTGGTCACCCCCTCGCTGCGCTACCAGGCGCTGGAGGTGCTCATGCGGGCGGCACCACGCGCGGTGGTACGGAAGGCTCGCCGGCCGTAGGGGACAAGGGGGCGCCGCAGGCTGAGGGGCCGCCGCGCCGAGCGTTCGCCTGCCTGCGCGGGGTTGCCCGCACGCTGCCGGGAGGCGCTAACCTGTTCCCGTGAGCACCCCGAATGACACCCAGCGCACCCGTCTCGCCGAGCTTGTGAAGGAACTTGCCGTGGTGCACGGCAAGGTGGTCCTGGCTTCTGGCCGAGAGTCCGACTACTACGTGGACATGCGCCGCGCCACCCTCCACCACGAGGCGGCGGTGCTGATTGGCCACGTGATGATCGACCTGCTGGAAGAGGCGGGCCTGACCACGCAGGATTACGACGCCGTCGGTGGTCTGACGATGGGCGCGGACCCGGTGGCTGGCGCCATGTTGCACGCTGCCGCCTCCCGCGGGCTGGCTCTGGACGCCTTCGTGGTGCGCAAGGCTGCTAAGGACCACGGCATGAAGCGCCGTATCGAGGGCCCGGAGGTGGCCGGCAAGCGCGTGGTGGTCTTGGAGGACACCTCCACAACTGGTGGTTCGCCGCTGGAGGCCGTGGCCGCGCTGCGCGAGGCCGGTGCCGAGGTTGTGGCGGTCGCCGTGGTGGTTGACCGCGCCACGGGTGCCGCCGAGCGCATCACCGCCGAGGCGGGCGTGCCCTACTTCGCGGCGCTTTCCCTGGCAGACCTGGACCTGGCCTAGATGGTTGTGGGCGAGGCGGGCGCACCGGCCGCTGATCCGGCCGCAGGCGCCATACCCGCCGATTCGGTGTCCGACGTTGCCGCCGGCGCCCCGCTTGGGGGCGGTGGTGCGCTGAGCGCCGATTATTCGCAGCGTAGCGACGCCGATTACGCCGAGCCCCTGCTGCCCGTCGAGGTGGGCGTGGGGCCCTGGCCGGGCGGGCCGGAGTGCTGGCCACAGGGCGAGCAGTACGACCCGGAGCTTTTGGCGGACGGCGACAGGCGCAACGTCTTGGACCAGTACCGGTACTGGAGCCGCGAGGCGATCGTGGCGCACCTAGACCAGCGCCGCCACGCCTTCCACGTGGCGATCGAGAACCTGGAGCGTGACGCCAACATCGGCTCGATTGTGCGCAGCGCCAACGCCTTCCTGGCGCAGCGAATCCACGTGGTGGGGCGCAAGCGCTGGAATCGGCGCGGAGCGATGGTGACGGATCGCTACCAGCACGTGGACCATCACGCCACCCCGGAGGAGTTCGCGCAGTGGGCAGCCAGTCAAGAGCTGCCGCTGATTGGCATGGACATCTGCGAGGGGAGCGAGCCCCTCGAACTGGCCCAGCTGCCTGAGCGCTGCGTCCTGGTCTTTGGGCAGGAATCGCGCGGCGTCTCCCCGGACCTGCTATCTCGGTGCGAGCGGGTGCTACACATCAGCCAGTTTGGCTCCACGCGCTCTATCAACGTGGGGGCGGCGGCCGCCGTGGCGATGCACGCCTGGATCTGCCAGCACGCAAAGATTGGCTGATTTTTCCCGACAGCCGGGCACTACAGGGACGCTGTTAGCGAATGGCGTATCTAAGTCCCATGTGATTGGGGCCAAGAAGGTGGCAGAATTGATTCGTTAGCTCAGCCACTCACACAGGAGGCCCACGTGCCCATCGCAACCCCTGAGGTATACAACGCAATGCTCGACAAGGCGAAGAACGAGCGCTTCGCCTTCCCGGCTATCAACGTCACCTCTTCCCAGACGCTGACCGCCGCTATCCGCGGTTTCGCTGAGGCGGAGTCTGACGGCATCCTGCAGGTCTCCGTTGGTGGTGCCGAGTACTGGTCTGGCTCCACCATCAAGGACCGCGTCCGTGGCTCTCTGGCCATGGCTGCTTACGCTCACGAGATTGCCGACTCCTACGGCATCACCGTTGCCCTGCACACCGACCACTGCGCCAAGCAGAACCTGGACTCCTGGATCAAGCCGCTGCTGGCCATCGAGGCCAAGATGGTCGCCGAGGGCAAGCTGGCTCCGTTCCAGTCCCACATGTGGGACGGCTCTTCCGTGCCGCTGGAGGAGAACCTGGAGATCGCCAAGGAAATGCTGGAGCTGGCCCGCAAGGCAAACACCATCCTCGAGGTCGAGATCGGTGTTGTCGGTGGCGAAGAGGACGGCCACGAGGCAGCCATCAACGAGAAGCTCTACACCACCGCTGAGGACGCTCTGGCCACCGTTGAGGCGCTGGGTCTGGGTGAGAACGGTCGTTACCTGACCGCCCTGACCTTCGGTAACGTCCACGGCGTTTACAAGCCGGGTGCAGTCAAGCTGCGTCCCGAGCTCCTGGGCGAGATCCAGGCCGAGGTCGGCGCCAAGGTCGGCAAGGAGCGTCCGTTCGACCTGGTCATGCACGGTGGCTCCGGCTCCACGGAAGAGGAGATCGCGACCGCTGTTGCCAACGGTGTTATCAAGATGAACGTTGACACCGACACCCAGTACGCCTTCACCCGCCCGATCGTGGACTGGATGATGAAGAACTACGACGGCGTTCTCAAGATCGACGGCGAGGTCGGCAACAAGAAGACCTACGACCCGCGCGCTTGGGGCAAGGCCGCCGAGGAAGGCATGGCCGCTCGCGTGGTCGAGGCCTGCCAGCGCCTGGGTTCCGTGGGCAAGAAGCTCGGCTGAACCTATCGCTAAGCTTGGCGGGGCCCCTCGTGAGAGGGGCCCCGCCAAGCTTTTGGGCACTGGAAGCGACCGGGGAACAGGCTGCCCCGAGAATCGATTTCGACACGATTGGGCTGGGGCCCAAAGAGGAGAACTGCGGTGGGAAAGCAGATTTACTACGGCGGCGACTACAACCCGGAACAGTGGGACGTGGCCACCGTCGACCAGGACATCGAGCTCATGCGGCAGGCCGGGGTAAACCTGGTCAGCCTGGGCGTCTTCAGTTGGGCCAAACTAGAGCCGGTGGAGGGGCAATACGAGCTCGACTGGATGGCCGAGCTATTGGACAAGCTCCACGCAGCCGGCATCAGCGTTGACCTGGCTACCGGCACCGCTTCTCCGCCGCCGTGGCTGGGCCACCGCTACCCCGAGACCCTGCCCGTCACGGCGCAGGGTGTGCGCCTCCTGCCCGGTTCGCGCCAGCAATACAGCCCGTCCAGCTCCCTCTTCCGCACCAAAGCCGCTGCCCTGGCCCGCACCCTAGCCCGCCGGTTTGGCTCCCACCCTGCGGTGGTGGCCTGGCACATCTCTAACGAATACGGTTGCCACGTCAAGGAGTGCTTCAGCCCCGAGTCTGCGCAGGCCTTCCGTGACTGGCTGCGCGAGCGCTACGGGGATGTGGCTGGCCTGAACCGGGCCTGGGGGACGGCGTTCTGGTCCCAGACCTACACCGACTTCGCTGAGGTCAACCCGCCCGCCCCGCTGCCCACCTACCCGAACCCGGCCCAGGCGCTGGACTGGCGGCGCTTTTGTGACCACGCCATCTACTCTTGCTTCGCGGCCGAGGCGCAGGCCCTGCGGGAGGAGACGCCGCAGATCCCGATCACCACGAACTTCCTGGGCATGTTCGACACCTGCAACTACTGGCAGTGGGTGCGCGGCATGGACTTCGTCTCTAATGACTGCTATCCGGACCCGGCCGACCCGCGCGCGGCCACCGAGTTCGCGCTCAACGCGGACCTGATGCGCTCGCTGGGAGGCGGACGCCCCTTCTGGCTAATGGAACAGACCTCCGCCCTAGTGCAGTGGCGGCCCCGCAACTCCCGTAAGCAGCCCGGCCAACTCAAGCTGTGGAGCCTGCAGCAAGTGGCGCGCGGGGCCGACGCCGTGCTGTTCTTCCAGTGGCGCCAGTCCGTGCAGGGGGCAGAAACCTTCCACTCCGGGATGGTGCCGCACTCCGGTGTGGAGAGCCCCACCTGGCACGACGTGGTGGACCTGGGCCAGAGTCTTCAGCGTCTGGAGTCGGTGGTGGGCAGCCCGGTGGAGTCGCACGCGGGGATGCTCTTTGACTGGGATTCCTACTGGGCCCGCGAGACCACTATCGGCCCGGTGGAGCCGGGCACCATCCCAGCCGTCCGAGCCTGGTACTCCACGCTGTATAACGCGGGGATGGTGGTGGACTTTCTGCCGCCGGCCGGCACTCCCGCCGGAGTGGACGACGCTTTCCCGGCCGGTTACATCCCCGGGCCGACCGGCGCGGTGGCTGCAGTCGAGGGGCAGACGGCGGAAACGTCGTCCCCTCGCGATGGCGCGGCGGTAAAGGCAGCGCCGCGACTGATCGTCGTGCCCGCCCAGTTCCTGCTCTCTGAGGAGACCGCCGAGCGGATCACCACGTGGGCCCGCGAGGGAGCTCAAGTGATCATCGGCCCCGCTGCGGGCATGCTCAACGGGCAGGGCGCGGCGCAGCAGGGCGGCTGCCTCTCACAGTTGCCGGCCGCGGGCGTCCGCTCGCTCGAGTATTACCCGGCCACTGGCCCCGTTCCCAGTTGGCTGGACGAGCCGGTGCTGCCCAGCGAAACCATCGCCAGCGCGGTCTCCACCCCGGCGGCGCAGCTCTCGCTCGCCTTGGACACCCACGAGGGGCCGCTGCGGCGCGCCGCCGCCCGCCTCCTGGGGGGCGATGGCAGCGTGCTCCAGGCCCGGAACTGGGCGGAGCTGCTCGCCGTGGAGGAGGGCACCGAGGTCCTGGCCACCTTCCGGGGCGGAGAACTGGGCGGCCAGGCGGCCATCACTCGCCGCGAGGTGGGGCAGGGCGCCATCTGGTACGTGGGAACCGAACTGGACGGTCCGGCGCGCGCCGCACTGCTGGCCGTGGCCGCCGCCTACGCCCGCATCCCTTCCCCGCTGGCGGACGTGCCCGCAGGCGTCGAGGCCGTGCGCCGCGGTGAGGCCCTGTTCCTGCTAAACCACGCAGACACCTCTGCGCAAGTGGGGGGACTGCGCGGCTGGGAGCTGCTCACCGGCGCGGAGATCGGTGGACACGTACTTATCCCCGGCCGCTCGGCCGCAGTGGTGGTGCCAACCGCGCCATAGTCAGGGGCAGCGCCAGCCACCCCAATGTGATTCGATAGAGGCAGCGGAAGGAGCCCCAATGCTGACCGAACTCATCCACGGCAACCTCATCTTTGCTGCGCCCCACCTGGAGGAACTCTCTGACTTCCTCGCCCAGGAGCGGGTGCTGGCCGCGATCGAGTGGGAGGCGGGGCAGGAAGCCAAGCCCGCCCCGGCGGAAGGCGGCGTCAAGCGCGGCCACGTCTACCTGCTGACCCTGGTTCTCCTGGGCGGCAAGGTGGCCCAGTTCGAGGAGCAGGAGGGCGAGCCCACCCTGGTGCCCGGCCCCACGCCCGGCGAGTTCCTGGCGCGGCTGGCCGAGTGCTTCCCCGTTGACGCCCAGATGGCCGGCGAGTGGGTGGACTCCCTGCCCGACGAGGTGGTGCTCGGCAACGCAGACGACACCGAGGAGCACGAGCGGGTGCGCAGCCTGGTCTTTGTGCCCACGCAGGGCTTCACCGCGCCGCTGGTGGCCCAGGGCGAGGGTATCAAGCTGGCCTCCCGGGACACCGAGGCGGGCACCTTCCTGGTCTTCGAGACCCCGGACTGGGCGGGCCCGGACCTGACCCAGTGGGACGGGGCTGTCATGGTGCGTCGCGCCGTGGGCGCGCAGGCCTCGGTCGCGGACTCACAGCTCGTGGCCGTCTTTGGGCAGGACCCCGCCGCGTGGGTCATCCACGACTGGTCCGTGGAGCGGCGCGTAGTGGCCGGAGGCCTGGCCACCACCGCAGCGCGTGGCATGGCGGAGGACATGCTGGCCTCCCCGCAGGGATCCTTCGAGGAGCTCTCGGCCAGCCTGCCCACCGTTGACGCCGAGGGCTTGGAGCTGGCCACCCTCACCAACGGGGAGGATGCCGTGAACGCCGCCCTGGCGGCGATCGGGGCGCCGGTTGACCTGGCCGCCTACCTGAGCGGCGAGGGCACCCTGGAGCTGCTGGACGACGTGGTGCTGCACGAGCCGCGCGGAGTGGCCAACGCAATCGGGCGCACCATCCAGTTCTGGGAGGGCAGCGCCGCCGAGGACTCCCCGTGGTGGAAGCGCTACGTGGAGACTGTGGAGAAGCGCCCGGCCGTGATCGCGGCCCTCGTGGCCGCAGAGGTCGTGGCCGGTGGGGCGCTGCTCGCCTCCGCCACGCGCAAGCGCCACGGCGCCGGCCGCCGGATCCTCTCCGCAGTCGCGGGTGCAGCGCTACTCATCGAGGCCGCCTCGGAAGTGGCGCTGGCGGGCTGGCTGCGTTCCAAGCGGGACTAAACGGGCCAAGACGCCAGCAAAAGAGCGGGGCCGCCGAGGTCAAACCCCGGCGGCCCCGCCCGTTTACGGCTGGAGGTTGTCCCACAGCTCACTGTTGGCGGTAGCGGCGCGCCCGCTCCGAGGAACGTCGGCCACCCACGCGCCGGCGTCCGCAGTGTCGTCCTCCCCGAAGATCGCCTCCATCTCCATGGTGTCGCCCAGCGAGAGGAAGGACTGCTCATCCGGGCGCCCAGGCAGCACCTCGCGAACATAGCTATTGACGGCCTCGTGGAGCGGAACGTCGTGCCCCGCAGACTCGCTCAGGTACCAACGGTGCTCCAGCACCTCGTGGAAGATCTCGGCGGGCTCCAGCTTGCGCTGCAACTCGATCGGCACGCTGGCCACGGTCGGCTCAAAGACCTCCGCCAGCCACTTGTGGGCAACGATCTCAATGGGGGTGTGTCCCAGGCCGTTGACCGCGCGGAACTCCTCCAGGTCGTTGAGCATGCGCTGGCCCTGGCGCTCCTGCACGTCCAGGCCGGTCAGGCGCATGACCTGGCGGTGATAGTGGCCCGCGTCCACCACCTTAGGCTGGAAAGAAACGGAGGTGCCGTCGATGTCTGTGGACAGGGAGATCTCTCCGACGTCGAAGCCCAGTTCGTTGAGACGCTTGATACGGGCGGAGACGCGCCAACGCTCGCGGGCGTCGAAGGTCTCCTCCGCCGTCAGCTCGCTCCAGAGGGAGTCGTAGCGCTCCACGATTCGGTTGCCCACCTCGACGGTGTCGATGCTGGGCTCCAGTAGCGCGCCGGCCTGCAGGTCCATCAGTTCGCCGATGATGTTGGTACGGGCCAGGTCCACGTCGTAGTTGCGCTGACCCCGCGTGAGCTGCGGGTGGAGCTCTCCTGTCTCCGCGTCCACCAGGTAGGCGGCGAAGGCGCCGGCATCGCGGCGGAACAGAGTATTGGACAGCGAGACGTCTCCCCAATAGAAGCCTTGCAGGTGGAGACGCACCAGTAGCACTGCTAGCGCGTCGATGAGGCGGGTGGCCGTCTCGGGGCGCATGTTCTGACTAAAGAGCGCGCGGTAGGGCAGCGAGAACTGGAGGTGCTCGGTGACGAGCGCGGAGTTGAGTTCCTCGCCGTTCTCGTCGCGCCGCCCGGTCACCACTGCGGTGGGCTGGACGGAGGGCACCTCTAGACGGGAGAGATCACGCAGTAGCTCGTACTCGCGGTGGGCGACCTTGTCGCTGATCTCCTTGACCGCCAGCACGCGCCCGCCCAGATTCACGAACCGCACCACGTGGCGGGACAGACCGCGCGGAAGGGCGGCCAGAACCGACTCGGGCCAGTCTTGCAGCGGCAACTCCCACGGGAGATCCAAGAGGGCTGGGTCCACGCGAGCGGCGGTGATCTGCATTGAAGCTGGCATGAACCAAGTCTCTCAAACCATGGGGGATTTGAGCATCCTCGGAGGCAGGTGGCTGCGCCCAAAACCATGTTCAGGTTTGACCCAGGAAGCAAACAGCTCACCATCAGGCGAGCATTTTACACTAGTTTTACGCGCTGTTTACTCAGCGTCCCTCTGACAGAAAGTGAGCCAAGTATGGGCTTCATTGCGTTCCTCCTCCTGGGTCTCATCGCCGGTGCCCTTGCCAAGCTGATCATGCCGGGCAAGCAGGGCGGCGGTTGGCTGGCCACCATGTTCCTGGGCGTGTTCGGCGCCTTCGTGGGTGGCGCCCTGGGCGGATGGCTGTTGAACGCAAGGATCGAGCGTTTCTGGGACCTGAAGTCTTGGGTCCTGGCAATTGGCGGGTCTCTGATCGTCCTCGCGGTGTGGGGTGCGATCACCGGCAAGAAGAAGCGCTGATAAGCAACTGAAGGCGGGGGCCAGCAGCTCGTAGCTGCTGGCCCCCGTTCTTTGTATCTACGTGCGTTGCTGTGCGTGCTCGTGGCTGCGCCAGTGCCCGTGGCCGCGCCATGTGCCGTCCCGGGCAACGATGATCACCGGGTGCCCGAGGACGCCTACGTGGGCAGCCAAAAAAGGTGTGGGGCTTGGCGTTTCGCCAAGCCCCACACCTGTTACTTAACTGCTCACGGCAGGCGCAGACCAGAGGAAGCAGAGAAGTTGTGCTGCTGGTCTGGCTTGATGCGCACGTAGACCGTGCCACCAGCGCCCGGAGCGGTGCGCGGAGGAACGCGCACGATCAGCTGGTTGGACTCGCGGCCGGAGCCCAGGTTCTCGGTGTGCTCACCGGCCAGGGAACCGTAGATGTAGGCGTCGGAGCCCAGCTCCTCGACCAGCTCGACGGTGATCGGGATGGCACCCTCGTCGGTGGCGGAGACGAGCTCCAGGGCCTCCGGGCGGAAACCGATGGTGATCTTGCCGCCGTCCTCCGGGGACATGGCAGCAACGGTCTCGCGGGTGACCGGGACGCGGGCGGCACCCAGGACAGCCCAGCCGCCCTGGACCTCGAACTTGCCGAAGTTCATGGCGGGGGAGCCGATGAAGCCGGCGACGAACTCGTTGGCCGGGGTGTCGTACATCTCCTGCGGGGTGCCGACCTGCTGCAGCAGACCGTCCTTCAGCACGGCGATGCGGTCACCCATGGTCAGAGCCTCGGTCTGGTCGTGGGTCACGTAGACGGTGGTGACACCCAGGCGGCGCTGCAGAGAGGCGATCTGGGTACGGGTCTGCACACGGAGCTTGGCGTCCAGGTTGGACAGCGGCTCGTCCATGAGGAAGACCTGGGGCTGACGCACGATGGCGCGGCCCATGGCAACACGCTGACGCTGACCACCGGAGAGGGCCTTCGGCTTGCGGTCCAGGTACTGGGTCAGGTCGAGGATCTCTGCGGCTTCCTTCACGCGGCGAGAGATCTCGTCCTTCGGGGTACCGGCGATCTTGAGGGCGAAGCCCATGTTGTCGTGCACGGACATGTGCGGGTACAGCGCGTAGTTCTGGAACACCATCGCGATGTCGCGGTCCTTGGGCTGCATGTCGGTGACGTCGCGGTCGCCGATCAGGATGCGACCGGCGTTGACGTCCTCCAGGCCCGCGAGCATGCGCAGGGAGGTGGACTTACCACAGCCGGAGGGGCCGACCAGGACTAGAAACTCGCCGTCCGCGATCTCCAGGTCCAGGGCGTCCACGGCGGGGCGCTCGGCGCCCGGGTAAACGCGCGTGGCCTTGTCATAGGTAACGGTTGCCATATTGATGAATCCCTTCACGGGCAGGTACGTGCCCGACGATCCGAGTGAAGGTGCCAAACGTGTCCACGTTGACACTCGTGGCGGAAGCCACTCGAGAATCTTGCCATACAAACCCGTAGCGCACACTGATTGTGTGCTGGGAATTTGCTGCCAGTTGTACAGGGCGGGTTTGCCGCTTAGCCTGGCGCAATGCAGCAGGGCAGGATTCGGGTGGTAGGCGGCTACCAACTGGGTGCTCTCATTGGGGCGGGCTCATCTGGCACCGTGTACCGGGCGCTGTCCCCGTCGGGCCAGGAGGTGGCGATCAAACTGCTGCACCCGCACGTGGCGCAGGACCCGGTGGCGCGCAAGCGCCTGGCCCGCGAGGCCCGCATGGCGCAGATTGATGCCCCCGCAGTGGCGGCCGTGCTGGACGTGGAGGTGGAGGGCAGCGAGCCGTTCATCGTCTCCCAGCTCGTGGAGGGCCCAACTCTGGCACAGGCGGTGGCGGATAACGGCCCGCTGTCTCCGGAGGAATTGGCGAACCTGGCCGAGGATTTGGCCACCGGTTTGAATTGCATCCACGCCGCCGGAGTGCTGCACCGCGACGTCACGCCCCGAAATGTTGTTCTTTCCTCCAACGGCCCGGTTCTGATCGATTTCGGTTTGGCGCAGGCGCAGTTGGCGGAGCGTTTCACTGAGACGGGAATGGTGATGGGCACCGCCGGCTACGTGCCGCCGGAGCTGGTGGGGGAGAGCGCTGCAGGCATGACGGTGGCAGTGGACTGGTGGGCGTGGGCGGCCGTGCTCGCCTACGCCGCGCTGGGACGCCCCGCGTTTGGCAGCGGGAACTGGCAGGCCATCTTCATGCGCATGATGAACGGCCAGCTCGAGGTGGACGGGGCGGAGCCGCACCTGGCGGCGGTGTTGCGCGCCGCGCTGGACCCCGACCCGGACCGTCGTGCCGCGCCGCTGGAGACGCTGCAGGGATTGTCTGATTTGGCCGACGTTGCCGCCGGCCGCGCCCACTGGCCGGCCCCCGCCGTGGCGGCCGCCGCCTCCGTGGCCCCGGCGGGCCCCAGCGGAGGAGAGTTCGGCGTGGCCGAGGAGGAAAGTGCCGACTGGCTGGAGGGCGGCGAGCCCGGGGCGTCGGTCCTGCCCACCGCCTTGTTGCCCGGAGTGGGCGAGAGCGACCAGACCTCCGTCTTGGCGCCAGCCGACAGGCTCCAGACCGCGCTGCTGGCGGAAGAAGCCGACGGCTTCCAAACGGCGCTGCTGGCGGGCGCTGGCGATAGCGCGCAGACCGCACTGCTCGCGGACCTCGGGGCCGGGGAGCCGTACGGCGACCAGCACTCCGCCGCTGATGACGCCCACACCATCCTGCTGGCGGAATCGGGCTACCAGTACGACGCGGCAGACGAAGGGGACCGCGTCCCGACCACCGTGCTGGCCCCGTTGCCCGAGGGCGAGATGACCCAGCCAGTGGGCTACGCGGCCCCGCACAACGACTACATGGCTGGCGCCCAGCAGGGCGTTGGACAGGTCTGGGCGGGCGAGCCCACCCAGGCCCTCCACCCCGCCCCGGGTGCCTACTGGGACGGGGGGCAGGCGCAGGCTGGCGCCGCGCAGCTCGGCTACGCGCCCCCACCCCCGGGAGAGCTGGCGATGCTGCCAGGACCCGGGCACATGCCCGGCCCGGCGGTGCCCGGCTACCCCGGCTACGGCGCGGACCCCGCACTTGCCCCCTGGGCCGGTGAGGAGGCGGGCGCCGTGCCCGCGCCACCGCCCCGGCCGCCCGCCGCCACGCTG
This sequence comes from Buchananella hordeovulneris, assembly GCA_030529545.1. Lineage (GTDB taxonomy): Bacteria > Actinomycetota > Actinomycetes > Actinomycetales > Actinomycetaceae > Buchananella > Buchananella hordeovulneris_A. Next base: position 21,860 of record JAUMWR010000022.1, on the reverse strand, counting down.
GGCAGCGAACTGCTCCTCATTGGTGCGGCCGCCTTTTTCTCTTTGGCTAGCTTCACGCCCTACTGGCTCTGGGCGGCCGGCGCCGCCCTGGTCCTTACCCTCCTAGCGGGGGTGAGCGGGGCGATGGCCAACACGGGCCGGTCGTGGTGGCGCAACGCCCTGCGCTTGCCCTTCACACTGGCCAAGCAACTGCTGCTGCTCCTGCCCCTGGGCTTGGCGGCGGTGACCACCTGGTTCGCGGTGCGCTGGGCGTTCGGGCCCACCTCGCCCCTGCCACGAGAGGTCACTGGCCTAGCGCCGCAGGTCAAGCTCGCGATCAGCACGGCGGCGCTGTTCGTCAGCGCGACGATCGGCTGGTCCCTGCCCTCCAGCATCGACGCCCGCAACGGGCTGCGCCTGGGCGCCAAGGAGATGGGCTCCGGCTGGGCCGCGCTCTTTGGCCTGGCTTTGGTCGCGGCCGTAGCCGGGCTCATCGCCGTTCTGCCGCAGGGCTAAGGCGCGGCGTAACTAGCGCTCGCGGCGCCGCGCTCTGTGGTTACGGTTCAGCCGGCGAGGCAAACTTGCCGACGGCCCTTCACCTGGGCGACGGGGACACAACTTGGGCGACGTGGACGCGACTTGGGCGACGGGTTGGTGGGGTTTCTTGTCGCCCATCTGGGGGTCTTGTCGCCGAACATGTGTCCTTGTCGCCTGGCTGGGTGAGGGGTGGGCGTGTTTGGTGGGGTGGCGGGCGACGCGCGGAGCCCTGAAATGCCAAGACCTCGCACTCCAAAGTGGCCCCAGCGAGGCGGGACAAGCAAATTCCCAGCCCGGGCCGTTAGAGTTGTGGCGATTTGACCGACCCAAGCGGGAGAAACGATGGAAAACTCCTCTCGACCCACCAACGCAGAACGCCGCGAGGCCGCGCGCGCTCAGGCTGCGGCGCGCCGCGACGCCCAGCTCAAGCGGGACAGTCGCAACCGGATGCTGATGATCGTCGGCATCGTCGTCGTTGTGGCCCTGGCCATCGCGGCCGTTGTCATGGCCGTCGTCAGCAAGAAGAACGAGGAGGGAATCGGCTCCGCCGCCCGCCCCGCGATCGCCACCGAGGACGGCGGCATCTCCTTTGCTGGCCCCGAGAAGAAGGCCGGCTCCTCCATTGACGGTAAGCCGGTGGTCGACGTCTACTTCGACTACTCCTGCTCCGCCTGTGCCAGCTTCGAGTACCTGCACGCAGACGACATCAAGGCCATGCTGGACGGCGGTGAGGCGAACATCGTCTTTCACCCGGTCTCCATCCTGGGCAGCGGCTTCACCGGCGTGGCCGCCAACGCCTTCTACGAGGTCGCAGACCGCAACCCCGAGCTGGCCCTGGCGTTCCACGAGGGCCTGTTCGGCCTCTACATCGAGTTCGCCCAGACCCAGGACGACTCCAAGATGAACATGACTGGCATTACCGCCGTAGCCACCGAGGTGGGCGTCCCGCAGGAGACCATCGACGCGTTCGCCAAGAACACCTACGTCGAGCTGGTCAACAACGCCACCAACAACTTCGTGGCCCGCTCACACAGCGGCGAGCTGAACCCGGACAAGAAGGCCGGCACTCCCACCATCGTCAAGGATGGCAAGCCCGGCGACTTCGGCCAGCTTATGCAGCCCGGCGGCCTGGCGCAGTGGGTGCGCACCGACACCTACCCGACCCCCGCCCCGGAGGCAGCTCCGGAGGCCGCCCCGAGCGAGTCTGCCGGAAACTAGTCGCCGCTAACGCCCGGCATTTTGTAGCTAAAGGCCCGCTGAGTTTGCGGCGGGCCTTTAGCTATAATCACTTCGCGGTGCCAGGCACCATGCCGCCTTAGCTCAGTTGGTAGAGCGCCCGCCTTGTAAGCGGACGGTCACGGGTTCGAGTCCCGTAGGCGGCTCCAGAAAATCCCCGAGGAGACTCGGGGCTTTTTTGTTGGTGCGCCCAGCTTGAACGGGTACGGACCACACCGTCTGGTGTTTGTAAGTGGGGCAATCGCGGGCACCGGCAGCCGCCGCTGTAGCCATTCGTGTAGTCGTTGCCGACGCAACTGGAGCATTGGCGTTGCCACGCGCGCTCGCTCCGGCTCAGCGCCAGCCAGCGCGGGTGCGCCGCGCCTAGGAGAGGAACTGCGGCCCGCGCACCTCGGTGTACTGGGCGAATTTGGGTTCCATGCCATCTCCCGTGGAGCGGTTTTGCAGGTGGCGGCCCACCCACGGCAGCACGTCACGCTTAAACCACTGGACGTTCTGGGCAAAGGTCAGCCTGGTGACCGCGTTGGCGGGGCGGGGTGCCCACTGGGAGCGGTCGGTGGGCAGACCAAGCGCCTCGAGTGCCGCCTGGGTGACGATCTTGTGCCCGGAGGGGGAAAGGTGGATGTGGTCGGGCGCCCAGGAGTTCCAGTCCTTCAGGGAAGGGATGCGGAACTGATCGATGACGCGCGATCCGCGCCGCTCCGCGATCGCGCGCACTCCCTCGTTGAACTCCAAAATGCGTGGATTTATGGCCTTTAGGAGCGGGGACTCCGAGCAGTCCACGAAGGTGGCGGTCAGCACTTCCGCCCCGGTCTCCCGGGCCCGCGCCACCGCGCGATCCAGGAGTTGCAGCAAGGCGCGCACGTCGGTGTGCAGGCGCATGACGTCGTTGCCGCCGCCCCAGATAGAGATGAGGTCCGGGGACAGTGCCAGCGCCTCTTCCAGCTGGGGACCCAGGATGTCCCCGAGCAGGCGGCCTCGAATGGCGAAGTTGGCGTAGTGCAGCGGGCTGCCCCCTGCGCCCTGGCGGGCGACGGAGAGCTCCACCGCAAGGCGGTCTGCCCACCCGATCATCCGGCCGGCCGGGCGCGGGTCCTCCATGCCCTCGCTGATGGAGTCGCCCACCGCCACGTACCGGGCCACCCGGCCCAGATCCAGGGGGAAGCCCGTGCGGCCGTAGCGCTCCTTGCCGCCGCGTAGCGGACCACCCCAGTAGAGTTCGGGCGCTGGCGGGGAGTCGTACCCGCCCGGATCGTCCCCCGTAGCGCGGGTGACACTCTCCTGCAGGCGGTGGGGAGGCAGCGCGCTGGCCATACAAACTCCTTGGGCCGGGGGCGGTGAAAGTGCCTCCCAGCATAGGGCGGGATTTGCTCCCCGCACCGAGCAACTGGAGAGCGAGTTCGCGTTGAGAGCAACTGTCCGTACCCTGGAGGGGTGAACGAAAACAACGCAGTTAACGCGCCGACGCAGGCCGGCGCGGCCCCCTCCTCCCCGTTGGGTGACGCTGCCCAGCCGCCCGCAGAGGTTTTCCTGCCCGCCAACACAGACTTTGCCAGTTCTTCCTTCACTCGCGTTCCGCGCGCCGCCGCTCTGGGGGAGGTGCTGTCGCCCGGGCAGGAGCTGACTCTCGCTGTCCCGGCGGGTTCGCGCTACAGCGCCCAGCTGGTAGTACGCGCCGCCGCCCAGCTCCACGCGCTGCGCGTACACGTGAGCGCTGCCGCGCCGGTTAACGCGGCCGGTGTTGAAAACGCCGTGCCGGCTAGCGTCGCCGCGCCGGCTGCCCCCCGGGTGCGGGCACGGTTCGTTGGCTACGTGCCGGACTTGAGCAACCCTGGCCAGGAAGTGGCCGACCAGCTGCTGGAATCCCCTGCGCTGCCAGTGGCCGCAGGAGAGAACCAGCCCGTGTGGCTGACGGTGGAGGTACCGGAGAGGGCAGGCCCTGGCCTGTACTGGGTTTCGCTTCGCCTGGAGGCGGATGGCCAGGAGGTGGCCAGCTACACGCTGGCGGTAACCGTCCCGCAGTTGCGTTTCCGGCCGCCTGCCCAGCGCCCGTTCCTGCTGGACATGTGGATCCATCCGGACCCGGTGGCCCGCTTCCTGGACGTGGAGCCCTGGTCGCCGGGACACCTGGCCGCCCTCGAGCCCTACTGGCGGGAGCAGGCCAGCGCGGGTCAGGGCGTGGTCAACCTGGCCGTGGTGGAAGATCCGTGGCTAGTGGAGCTGGAGGGCGCCATCGCCGCCCAGACGGAAAGCCCGTACCGCTCCACGGTGCAGTGGCGGTTCGACGGGGAACAGTGGAGCTTCGACTACACGGTCTTTGATCGGCTGGTGGAGCAGGCGCGCGCTTGCGGTGTGGGCCGGCGGATCCACGCGTTTGCGCCGCTGCAGTTCAAGGCCCTGGACCGCCTCTACTACGTGAACGCGGCCGGGCAGGGCGTGAGCGTGCCGATGGAGATCACCGATGCTCGCTACCGGGCAGCGTGGATCGCCTTCCTGCGCGACTTCAAGACCCACCTGGAGGAGAAGGGCTGGTTTGAGGACACCTCGCTGGCTTTCGACGAGCAGCCTGCCCAGCGTATGGAGGAGGCCTTCTCGTTTGTGCGGGAGGCAGACCCGGCGTGGGAGCCCAAGATCGCGCTCGCGGCCAACACGCTCGCGGAGGCGGACCTGGCCAACTACATCTCCTTCAACTACACCTTCCTGGACCAGGTGCCCCAGGAGCTGATCGAGCGCCGCCGCCGCGCCGGGGAGCCCACCCTCTTCTACACGTGGAATGAGCCGGTCAAGCCCAACACCGTGGTCCAGACCCCGCCGTTCAACGCCCGCCTGATCGGGTGGGTGGTGCGCCAGCGCAACCTGGACGGCTACCTACGCTGGTCCTTCAACTCCTGGCCCGCCGACGTCTATACCCAGCCGGCCTTCCTCTACGACCAGGGGGACGAGTACGTGGTCTACCCCGGGCCGGCTGGTCCGCTCTCCTCGATCCGTTGGGAGACCTTCAAGGACGGGCTAGAGGACGCCGAGTTGCTGGACCTCGCCGCGCAGCGACTGGGCGGCGAGCACGCGGCGGTGCGCCAGGCGCTGACGCAGGTGGACGCCCAGGCGCCCGAGAGCCGGGAGAACTTTGCCGCCCTCCTGGCTCACCGCGCCGCGCTTCTGGCCGCCCTCACCGACTAGGGCTAGTTGGCCGACGTTGCCGCTGGCCGCTGCGTAAGGGCGGCGGGCGGAGCGTCGGCCACCCTGCCCAAATCGGTTCGCAGGCGGGGCGGCCGGTGGTGCGGGCGGGCCGGCGGACAAAACTAGGGCAGGCGCCAATCGATCGGGGCCGCACCCTGCGCCTGCAACGCCGCGTTCACGCGGGAGAAGGGGCGCGAGCCGAAGAAGCCCCGCGAAGCCGACAGCGGGCTGGGGTGGGGGGAGGCGATGATCGGGATGTCTCCCAGCAGGGGGGCCAGGCTCTGCGCCTTAGCGCCCCACAGGACGGCCACCAGCGGGCCGCCGCGCGCCACGAGCGCCCGGATGGCGGCCTCCGTGATCTGCTCCCAGCCGCGGCCCTGGTGAGAGCCCGGCTCGCCCACACCCACGCTCAGCACGCGGTTGAGGAGCAGCACGCCCTGCTGGGTCCAGGGCGTCAGGTCCCCGGTGGTCGGCAGCGGCCCCCCCAGATCCGCCTGCAACTCCCGGTAGATGTTCACCAGGCTGCGCGGCGGGGCCACCCCCGGCGCTACGGAGAACGCCAACCCGACGGCGTGGCCGGGCGTGGGGTAGGGGTCCTGGCCCACGATCAGCACGCGGACGTCGGCCAGCGGCTGGGAGAACGCGCGCAGAATGTGCTGCCCGTCCGGCAGGTAGGGGCGGCCGGCGGCGCGCTCGGCGCGCAGAAAATCGCCCAGTGCCGCCAGGGCGGCCTCGTGTGGGGCGAGGGCGCGCGCCCAGTCTGGCGCCATGATCTCGGTGAGCGGGGGGAGTGGAGAAGTCACGTCCCCCAGCCTAGGCCCTGGGCGGGGCGCGCGGTGGAGCGGGACGGGCGCAGGGAACGGGTGCCTGGCAGGCGGGGGGCGGTGCCGATGGTGAGCGCGGTGTGGTGGCTGCGCGCGGGAGTCAGCGGAGGATCACGCGGCCGGGCACGGCAGGCCGGGCGTGGGAAGGGCGGGCGGCGGGCGGCCGCGATTTTTCCAGATATCTGCGGGGCGGCGTGGTGCAGGAGGGCCCGCCGCGGGGTAATCTGCGACCGTGAGTAAGTATCCAGAGGACGAGTTTGACCGTGCCGCCGAGGGCGTGCCCGAGGGCGTTCACCGCGCCCCCGAACCCTGGTGGCGAGGACTGCTGCCCTACCTAGTGGTGATCGTTACCGTGCCGCTCATCGCGTGGGCCGGCGTGGCGATCCTGTCCAAGCTGGGTGGATCTGAGGCGACGCAGCCGCAAAACGCTCCGTCTGCCGTGCAGCCCGGCGTGCAGGCCCCCGCCCCGGTGGAGACCACCGAGGCACCGGCTCCCGAGACGCAGGAGACCACGGAGGCCCCGACCGAGGCTCCCGCCGAGCCCACCGAGACGCCCACCCCCGCCGAGGAGCCGGCTGACATGAACGTCGCCGTGGTGGTCTACAACTCCACCGAGATCCAGGGTCTGGCCGGCCGCAAGGTGGAAAAGCTCAAGGAGGCCGGCTTCCCCAACGCCGAGGCCAAGAACTTCGAGGGCCAGGCCCCGTCTGGCAACGTGGTCTACTACTCCGGCGCGGCGAACGCCGCCGAGGCCAAGGCCGTTGGCGCCGCCCTGGGGATCGCCGAACTCGTAGACGACGCGGGCGCCGCCCAGTCCGCGCCGGTCGTGGTGGTGTTGGTCTCGGAGTGAGCCCAGAAATCGCCTAATTCCCAAGTGTGCCCCCCGCGAACAACGCAGGGGGCACACTTGCACTCTCTGGGGGAGAGTGCCAGAGTTGTGGTTAGCACTCCCCGGGCGGGAGTGACAAGACAACCCGGTTGAGCCGCGAGGTAAGGCGGGCCCGCGCAGTCAGCGGAGGCCCAAGAGATCGTCCGTCGCGGGCGTGGCCAACCACCCACACGGATTCGTGAAGGAATGTAAATGGCCAAGATTATTGCTTTCAACGAGGAGGCCCGCCGCGGCATGGAGCGCGGTCTGAACATCCTCGCCGACACCGTCAAGGTCACCCTTGGCCCCAAGGGCCGCAACGTCGTTCTGGAGAAGAAGTGGGGCGCTCCCACGATAACCAACGACGGTGTGTCCATCGCCAAGGAGATCGAGCTGGACGAGCCCTTCGAGAAGATCGGCGCCGAGCTGGTCAAGGAGGTCGCCAAGAAGACCGACGACGTCGCTGGTGACGGCACCACCACCGCCACTGTGCTGGCCCAGGCCCTGGTCCGTGAGGGTCTGCGCAACGTGGCCGCCGGCGCCAACCCGATCGCTCTGCGCAAGGGCATCGAGAAGGCCGTCGACCGCGTCGTGGCTCAGCTGCTGAAGGACGCCAAGGAGGTCGAGACCACCGAGGAGATCGCCGCCACCGCCGCCATCTCCGCCGGCGACGCCGAGATCGGCGCCAAGATTGCCGAGGCCCTGGAGAAGGTCGGCAAGGAGGGTGTCATCACCGTCGAGGAGTCCAACACCTTCGGCCTGTCCCTGGACGTCACCGAGGGTATGCGCTTCGACAAGGGCTTCATCTCCCCCTACTTCGTCACCGACGCTGAGCGTCAGGAGTCCGTCCTGGAGGACGCCTTCGTACTGCTGGTGGAGTCCAAGGTCTCCAACATCAAGGACCTGCTCCCGCTGCTGGAGAAGGTCATGCAGGCTGGCAAGCCGCTGGCCATCATCGCCGAGGACATCGAGGGCGAGGCTCTGACCACCCTGGTCCTGAACAAGATCCGCGGCACCTTCAAGTCTGTCGCCGTCAAGGCCCCTGGCTTTGGCGACCGCCGCAAGGCGATGCTGCAGGACATGGCCATCCTCACCGGTGGTCAGGTCATCTCCGAGACCGTTGGGCTGAAGCTCGACACCGCTGAGCTGGAGCACCTGGGCTCCGCCGCCAAGGTCGTTGTCACCAAGGACGAGACCACCATCGTTGGCGGCGGCGGCGACGCCGAGGCCATCGCTGCCCGCGTGGCCCAGATCCGCGCCGAGATCGACAACACCGACTCCGACTACGACCGCGAGAAGCTGCAGGAGCGCCTGGCCAAGCTGTCCGGTGGTGTGGCCGTCCTGCGTTCTGGTGCTGCCACCGAGGTGGAGCTCAAGGAGCGCAAGCACCGTATCGAGGACGCCGTGCGCAACGCCAAGGCCGCCGTGGAGGAGGGCATCGTCGCCGGTGGTGGCGTCGCCCTGATCCAGGCCGCCGCCGTTGCCTTCGATGGTCTGGAGCTCGAGGGAGACGAGGCCACCGGTGCCGCCATCGTGAAGGTCGCCGTTGAGGCCCCGCTGAAGCAGATCGCCGTGAACGCCGGCCTCGAGGGAGGCGTCGTGGCTGAGAAGGTGCGTCACCTCCCCGTGGGTCACGGCCTGAACGCCGCCACCGGCGAGTACCAGGACCTGATGGCTGCTGGCATCAACGACCCGGTGAAGGTGACCCGCTCTGCCCTGCAGAACGCCGCCTCCATCGCCGGTCTGTTCCTGACCACCGAGGCCGTTGTGGCTGACAAGCCGGAGCCCGAGGCCCCGGCCGCTGGCCATGGCGCCGACATGGGCGGCATGGGCGGTTTCTGATCCGCTAGACGCTCTGCGTAGAGGGCTGGGCCCGGCAGCGAAAGCTGCCGGGCCCAGCCCCTTTTCCTTGCCGCGCCTAACGCGAACCGAACACCCCCAGTGCCTGGGACTCTGCGGTGGCGTAGGTGTTGGCCACCGAGTCCAACTGCTGGCTGATGACCTCGAGGTTGGACTCGACGATCGCCTGGGTGGAGCGCCACTCGGCGCAGATGCCCGCGAAGGCCGCAGCCGCGGCGCCGCTCCACGAGGCCTGCAGGGCATCGAGGTGGTTCATCATCGCCGCGACCTCGGCGGAGATCGTGGCTACGGAGGCGCGGGTGCGAGCGGCGGCGGCCCCCACCTCTGCGGAATCGACTTGGAAGCGCATGGCTTTTCCCTTTCGGCAGGTGAATTGGTCACCTCACGCTAGGCAGGATGGAAAACGCCCGGCGCCCGCGCAGGGCCTGCTTGGGGATAACCGCGCCAGCTCGCGCGCCTGTGGAAAGCCGAGTGTGCACAGGAGGCCCACGCAGGGGCCGCCCTGGGGAGAGCTGCTTACTCGGTGGGCTGGGTGGGGATTACCGCAGTGGCAACGCGGTGCCCGCCAGTGGCGTCCGTGCCCTCCGGCTTGGGAACCGGTGCAGCGGCACCTGCGGCCCCAGTGCTAATGGTTGCCGCGTTGACGATCGCCCCCGTGCTGCCGGCCGCACTGGTCGCGGAGCCTGCAGCGCCCACAGGGCCTGCAGCGCCCGCAGTGGCCGCAGTGCGGACCACTGCGGGGGCCTTGGGCGGGCGCGGGTCAAAGGCCTCTAGGTCCTCCAGGCAGGTCTCCAGCGTGGAGAAGTCGTCCTCCGCCGTGCGCGGGCAGTCCAGCGCGGCCATGCGCTCCGCCAGGCTGCGGCGCTGCGGGGTGGGGGCATCGGCCGGCGCACTGGTCCCGCGCTCGTCGGCTTCTGCGTAGGCGGAGCGCGCCTGCCGCGGCTCGGCCGCAGCGGAACCAAGCGGCGCGGAGGGCTGCGGGGCAGGGGCGCCGGAGGCTGCGGGAGCTGGGGTCGCAGCCGGCACCGGCGCTGCAGCCTTATGGGCAGTCGCGGGGGCGGCCGGCGGAGCTCCCGGGGCGGTCACGCTGGCCGGCACGCGGGCCTCGGGTGCGGTCGGGGCGGTGGCGTCCACCGAGCCCAGGCGTACCCCCGGCGCGCTGGCGGCGGCGCACAGTAGAGAGGTGCGGTAGCTGCCGTCGGGGTCCAGCTCGGCGAGCTCGGTCTCCAGGATTGCCTGCTCGGAGCTGAGGTTCTGGCGCGCGGATTCCTCCCACTGCTTGCCGGCGGGGGTGCGGAAGATGGCGGGGCGGGACTGGAGCCGCTCGAGGGCAGCCAGGCGGCCCACCAGGTAGCAGCGCGGGTCCAACTCCCGGTACTCCTCGCGGACGCGGGTGCGGTAGTCGCGGTATTTCTGCGGGGTGGTGGCCAGCACGGCTAAGTCGGCGTCACAGAGCGCTGCGCAGTCCACGTCGCGCGGACCGGCGCCGCCGATGTTGGCCACCAGCGTCTCCACGTAGGCCACCATGTCCTCGGGGACGCCCAGCGCGGTGAGATCGAAGCGGGCTCGGGCTGCGCCGGCCTCGTGGTCCTCGCCAAAGCGGCGTGGGTCCTCACCAGGGGCGGGAATCCGGTAGACGGACCCGTGATACCAGGCGGCCACGCGCAGCGCGTCGGGGTGGTGGGAGGCCTCGGCGAGCACGTCGAGCCTCTCGAGCACTGCGATCAGGTGTTTGAGAGAGTGAAAGGAACGCTCGGGGGCTTGCCACACTTGGATCAGAGACCGCCCAGTGTGGGCGATCTGCTCTTCTTCTGCTTGAGCCCCGAGTGCCTGTACCGACCTGACGAAGGCCGGTAGCAACCACACGGCAACAGTCACTGCGTACTCCCTTGATTGCCTATCGGCCTCCAAGAATGCTCGGATACAGCGGAGATGTCCAGCCAGTGCGCTTGAAAAAGGACGTGAGAATGGCCCAAATCGGGGCTCAGGCGCCGGGGGTGGCTTTCCCGGCGGCGGGCGCCGGCGGGGGCACCGGGGCACCGTTCGCGCTTGCCGGGTGGCGTTCGCGGGCGGCCTTGGGGCCGGACAAGGGGACCTCGATGCGCATGGTGGCACCGCCACCGGGGGTTTCTAGTACCCGGATGGTTCCCTCGTGTTTGGCCATGATCGCGGAGACGATGGCCAGGCCAAGCCCGGAGCCCCCCGTGGCGCGCGCCCGGGAGGTGTCGGTGCGGTAGAAGCGCTCGAATACTTTGGTGGTGGCGGCGGCGGGGATGCCGGGGCCGTGGTCGCGCACCTCGATGGTGCCCATGCCGCCGCGCCGGCCCACCGCGATCTCCACGGGGGAGCCGGGCGGGGTGTGGCGCTGGATGTTGCCTAAGAGGTTGGTGACCACCTGCGTGATGCGGTCGGCGTCCGCCTTGGCCAGCAGACCTGCGGGCGCGTTTGGGGGGACGACGTTGCCACCGTCTGTCCCGTTCGCCTGGCCGGTGTGCGGTGCGGCGGGCACGTGGGTGAACTGGGCCGGGTCTGCTACCCGGCCGGGGGCCAGGTGGGGGGCATTGTCCGGCAGGAGGAGCAGGGTGACCTCGCGGTCCGGGTCCAGGGCGCGCAGGTCCTCCACCCCACGGGCGGCCACGCGGCGCAGGTCGACGTCGCTGAACTGTAGCGGGCGGCCCTCGTCTATGCGCGCCAGCTGGAGCAGGTCCTCCACCAGCCCGCCCATCCGCTTGGCCTCGGATTCGATGCGGACCATGGTGGAGGGAACCTGTTCAGCGGGAATACCCCCCATGCGGTAGAGCTCTGCGTAGCCACGCACGGTGGCCAGTGGGGTGCGCAGCTCGTGGGAGGCGTCGGAGACGAACTGCTGCATCTGTTGGCGCAGCCGCTGCTCGCCGGCAAAGGCCTGCTCGATGCGGGCCAGCATGACGTTCAGGGAGCTGGCCAGGGAGCCCACCTCGGTGGAGGCGGGCTCGGCGTCGATGCGCACTGCCAGGTCTCCGCCCGCGATCTGCCCGGCTACCTGCTCGATTTCTCGCAGCGGCCGCAGGGCACGTCGGACTAGGTAGGAGGCGCCCAGCACGGAGAGCAACAGGATCGAGGTGGTCACCACGACCATGACGGCGGCGGTACGGACCACGGTGGCCCGTAGCTGCGCGGTGGATAGGGCGACGATGGCCACGCCGCGCGCCTGGGAGGGGTAGGCGGGCTTGAGCGGGATGATCACGCCGCGCCAGGTCTGGCCGGGCAGGTCGGTGGCGATGGTGACCGGCACCAGGTCCCCGTTTTCGTGGTTGTGGGCCACGGCCTCCGCGTAGGTGAGGTTGAGGTCCTGGGGGCGGCCGTGGGTCTTGGCTAGCTCCGACCACACGAAGGAGGAGGGGGCGTGCCCGTCGAACTTGATGGACACGTAGTAGTCGCCCAGGAAGTCGGAGGGCAGGGGCTGGTTGTAGAGCGGCAGCGCCCGCATGGCCACTTGGCCGGCGGTCTCGCTCAGCTTCTGGTCCAGCTGACCCTCCAGGTGGTTGTTGAGGAGGGTAACGGTGACCATCGAGGCGATGGCCAAGCCCAGGGTAAGGAGCGCCGAGGTGAGGATCACCAGGCGCTGCGCCAGCGGGGTGGAGTGCCAGGCGGCCCGCAGGCGGGTGTAGTAGCTGAGGCGCTCCCTACCCTGGACGTTGCTCACGGGCGCGGGGCCCGGATCATGTAGCCCACCCCGCGGCGGGTCTGGATCAGTTCGGTGGCCGGCACGCCGCCCTCGGGGGCGACGGAGTCGATCTTGCGGCGCAGGTAGGAGATGTAGGACTCGATGATGTTGGCCTCGCCCTCCCAGTCGTACTCCCACACGTGGTCAAGGATCTGGGCCTTGGAGACCACGCGGCCCTCGTTGAGCATGAGGTAACGCAGCAGCTTGAATTCGGTGGGGGAGAGCTCGATGGACTTGCCGGCGCGGCGCACTTCGTGGGCGTCCTCGTCCAGCTCGATGTCGGCCACGCGCAGCACGCCGTCGTCGGCGGAGTCGTCCTTCTTGGTGCGGCGCAGGACGGCGCGGATGCGGGCCACCACCTCTTCGAGGCCAAAGGGCTTGGTGATGTAGTCATCGCCGCCGACGGTCAGGCCCTGCACCTTGTCCTGCATGTCGTCGCGGGCGGTGAGGAACACGACGGGGGTGAGGATGCCGCGCTCGCGCAGGCGGCGGGTGACGGCAAAGCCGTCCATGTCCGGCATCATCACGTCCAGCACCAGCAGGTCGAGCTTCTCATTGAGGGCGGTGGTGACCGCCTCGGTGCCGTTGGAGGCGGTGAGCACCTCGAAACCGGCAAAGCGCAGGGACGAGGCCAGCAGGTCGCGGATGTTGGGCTCGTCGTCGACTACAAGCAGGCGAGCCTCTGGGGAAGCAGCGTTCATGGGCCGATTATTCCGCCCCAGTCTGGATGTTGGCTGTAAGTTAGTTGGAAGGTCTGCGGGAGGTGCATGGGAGTTTTCCCCTGGTTGACTGGGGGTAATTCCTAGGGAGGAGGCGACAGCCCTGCCCTGTTGGCGATAATCGGGGGGCCAAGTGAGCGCTAGAGGAGAACGAATGAACGCCGCTGACCCCTTCAACCCGCCGGGTGTGGTCTTCCACCCGGTCTCGTCCAGGCTGATCCCGGTTCGCTTGGCGGGTACTTGGATCACCTGCTCCATCGCTGGTGGCGCTTTTGTGGCGCCGGCAGTGTTGGTGAGTGAGTGGTTCTACATCGGCACCGGTTTCTTTGTTTTCCTGGCGCTGTGGATCACTCTGCTGATCTCCCGCCAGGTGAAGGCGATGGGCTACGCCGAGGCGCCGGAGGAGCTCCTGTGGCGCAAGGGCATCATGTTCAAGCAGCTCACCGCCGTCCCCTACGGGCGCATGCAGTACGTGGACGTCTCCGCCGGGCCGATCGCGCGCGCCTTCGGCATCGCCGAGCTGAAGATGCACACCGCCGCGATGGAGGGTGACATCGTCATCAACGGCCTGCCGCTGGAGGAGGCCAACCGGTTGCGCGCCCGCCTGACCGCGCTGGGCGAGGCGAAGTTGGCCGGCCTGTGAACGGCCAGTACGTGCCCGACGCTCCCGCTGGCGCCCCCCAGGGTGTGTCCGCCTTCCCGGGCGGCCTCTCTGCCGGAGCTCCGCAGGGCGCTCCCCAGTACGTGTCCGACGCTTCCGCCGGCCTGAGGCACGGCGCTCCCGTAGCGCCTGGCGTGGCCCAGCCCACCGGATATCCCGCCGCCCAGGGCGCTGCTCCGGCCACGCCGGGCAAGGGACAGGGCGAAGTGGGAACCGTGCTGCTCCAGACCGGCCCCGAGCAGGTGGTCTGGCGCCGCGTGCACGGCGTGACCCCGCTGGTGCGCTCCTGGCAGACCCTGGTGGCGCTGGTGGTGGTGACCGGCGCGCTGCTGCTGGAGTTCCTGGGCGAGTCGGAGCGGCGCAGCGTGCTGAACGAGATCGCCAGGGCGACCGAGGACTACGCGTGGATCCCCCTCCTGGCCGTAGCGGCCCTGCTGTCCATCACCGCGCTCTCCTTCTATTTGCAGTGGCGGGCCATCCGCTACGCGGTGTCCTCCGACGCCGTCCACCTCCACACCGGCGTGCTGATGAAGAAAGAGCGCGCCCTGCGCCTGACCCGCATCCAGTCGGTGGACATCACCACCCCCCTGCTAGGTCGCCTCTTCGGCCTGGGCGAGCTCACCGTGGAGGCCGCCGGTGGTGGGGACTCCAACGTCAAGATCGGTTTCCTCTCCGAGCGCGAGCTGGCGGAGCTGCGCGCTGAGATCCTGGCCCGCGCTGCCGGGGTGAAGGTAGCGGCGGCGAGCGCCGCCCAAGCCGCATACCAGCCCGCCGCGCCGGCGCCGGCCGCGCACGGGTCCCAGGCAACGTCGGCCCCCATTCCCGCCGGATTCGAAGGCGGGCAGCGGGTAGAGATGAACGTCGAGCCCACGCGCGCGCCGATGGCGCCCGAGCGGGTCATCTTCGTGGTGCCGCCCGGCCGCCTCATCGGGGCGCTGCTGCGCAGCATGGGCATCTGGGTTTCCGTGGCCGTGCTGCTCGCCGTCGTGATAATCGCCATCGTGCTGTCCTGGCTGGGCATGTGGGAGGTGCTGCTGGCCGGTCCCGTCTATGTCTTGCCGGCCGCGCTGGGCATCGCCGGCTACTTCTGGCAGCGCTTCGCGGGCGAGTACAACTTCCGCGCCGCGCTCTCTCCCGACGGCATCCGCCTCCAGCGAGGCCTGACCCAGACCGTCTCCCTCACCATCCCGCCCGGTCGCATCCAGGCGGTGGAGCTCTCCCAGCCGTTCCTGTGGCGCGGCAAGGACTGGTGGCGCGTCACCGCGCAGGTGGCGGGCCGCGATGCCATGGCAAACCAGAAGAACGCCCAGCAGAGCCCGTCGGTGGTGCTGCTGCCGGTGGGCACCCGCGAGGAGGCGCTCTACGCCCTCTGGTTGGCCGTGCCGGAGCTGGGTCTCTTCCCCGGGGAGGACCCCCGGGAGGTAATCGAGGCTGGCATGACCGGCCAGGATGAGGGTTACGGCTACGTGCCCTGCCCGCGCAGCGTCCGCTGGTTCAACCCCATCCAGCAGCGCCGCCTGGGCGTGCGACTGGCCGAACGCGCCACTCTGTACCGCTCCCGCCGCCTCACGCGCTCCCTGAAGGTGGTGCCGCACGTGCGCCTGCAGGCGGTCAACCTCTACACCGGCCCGCTCAAGCGCATGGCCGGGGTGGTCAGCCTCATGCTCGCCGTGGCCAACAGCCCTGCGGTTACCGTCCAGCATGTCACCCCCCAGTACGGGGCGTTTCTCCAGGAGAACCTGGTGCGCCTCTCCCGCGAGCACCGGCACCGCGAGGCCCCCGAGCAGTGGATGGCGCGCGTGGGCGTGGCCCCGCAGCACACGGTGCCCCAGCACTTCGCTTCCGCGCAGCCGGTAGCGCCCCACGGCGCAGCGCCTGCCCAGAACGGCCCGGCGCAGTGAGCGCCACCGGGCGCCTGGGCATCGGCATCGTCGGGGCGGGCCGCGTCGGTGCCGTGCTCGGCAGCGCCTGGCGGGCAACCGGCCACGAGGTGGTCGCCGTCTCCGCTGGCTCGCCCGCCAGCCGCGAGCGCGCCGACGTGATGCTGCCCGGCGTGCCGGTGGTTGAGGTCGAGGAGGTGCTCGCCCGCGCCGAACTGGTGCTCCTGGCCGTGCCGGACGACGTCCTGCCCGCCCTGGTGGAGGGCCTGGCCAAGCTGGGCTGCTTCCGGCCCGGGCAGATCGTGGTCCACCCCGCCGGCCGGTACGGGGTGGAGGTCCTGGCCCCCGCCACCAGCGCCGGGGCCATCGGCATCGCCCTGCACCCGGCCATGACGTTCAGTGGTACCTCCCTGGACCTGCCCCGCCTGACCGGCTGCCCCATCGCAGTCACCGCCGCCCCCGGCATCCTGCCCATCGGGCAGGCGCTCGCGGTGGAGCTGGGGGGCGAGCCATTCGTGGTGGCGGAAGACGCGCGGCTGCTCTACCACTGCGCCCTGGCCCACGGCGCCAACCACCTGGTGACCCTGGTGAACCAGGCGGTGCGGCTGGCCCGCGCCGCCGGCGTGGAGGAAGCCGCCACGCTGCGCCCCCTCCTCGAGGCCGCCCTGGACCGGGTGCTGCGGGAGAGCGATGCCGCCCTGACCGGCCCAGTCTCCCGGGCAGACAGCGGCACCGTCTTAGCCCACGTCGCCGCCATCGAGGCCGCCACGTTGGAGGCCCAGGTGGGCGACGAACCCGCGATCGCTGCGGAGCTCGCGGCCGCCGCGCGCACCTACCGGCACCTGGCGGCCGCCACGATCGACCGCTGCGCCGCCCTGGGCAAGCTCACCCCGGAGCAGGAGAAGTCGCTGCGGGCGGCGCTGCAATAGGGGCGGTGGGCGGCAGCGTCGGCCACCAAGGTGTGACGTTGCCCGGTGCAGGGCCCGCCAGGTAGAGACCGCGCAACGAGGGAGCCTAGGCTAAAAGGCGTGGAAAACCTTGCGCGCACGCGCGCCGAGCTAGCCCAGGCCCTCTCCCAGTTGGAGGGCCGCCGCGGCGTAGTCATGACCATGGGGGCCATCCACGAGGGGCACTTGGACCTGGTGCGAGCCGCAGCAGCGCAGTGCGACCACGTGGTGGCCACCGTTTTCGTAAACCCCCTGCAGTTCGGGCCCACCGAGGACCTCGACGCCTACCCGCGCGACCTGGCGGGGGACCTGGCCAAGCTCACCGGCGCCGGGGCGGCCCTCGTGTTTGCCCCCAGCGTGGAGGAGATGTACCCCCACGGGGAGCCCTCCACCGAGATCATGCCGGGCAGCGCCGCGGCGCCCCTGGAGGGCGAGCGCCGGCCGGGCCACTTTGCCGGCGTATGCACCGTGGTCACCAAGCTCCTGGGCCTGACCCGCCCGGACGTCGCCGCCTTCGGCCGCAAGGACGCCCAGCAGCTGGCCGTCATCTCCCAGCTCGTGGAGGACCTGGACCTGCCCGTGGACATCCTGCCCGTGGACATCCGCCGTGAGGAAGACGGGCTGGCCATGAGTTCGCGCAACGCCTACCTGAGCGCCACCGAGCGCCAGCAGGCCCTGGCCCTGTCCTCCTCCCTGCGGGCCGCCGCCGAACGCGCCGCGCAGGGCGAGGGCGCCGGCCAGCTCCTGGCGGCCACGCGCGGCTACCTGCAAGGCGCCCCCGGCGTCGAGCTGGACTACGCCGAGCTGGTGGACCCCGCCACCTTCGCCCCCTTCCCGGCCGACGGGCGGGGCAAGGCCCTGTTGCTCCTGGCCGCCCGGGTGGGCACCACCCGCCTGATCGACAACGCGGAAATCGAGGTACTCGCCCAATGACCGCCCCCAGCTCCCTGCAGCGCACCATGATGATCGGCAAGATCCACCGGGCCAGCGTCACCCAGGCGGACGTGGACTACGTCGGCTCCATCACCATCGACGCCGACCTGTGCGACGCCGCCGACTTCCTGCCGGGCCAGCAGGTGGACGTCGTCAACTGCACCAACGGCAGCCGCCTGACCACCTACGTCATTCGCGGCGAGGCGGGCAGCGGCGTGATCGGTATCAACGGCGCGGCCGCCCACCTGACCGGCCCTGGCGACGTCGTCATCATCATCTCCTACGGCCTCCTGAGCGACGCCGAGGCCCGCACCTACCAGCCGCACGTCGTGTTCGTGGACCAGCAAAACCGCCCGGTGGCGCAGGGCACGGACCCCGGCCACGCACCGGACGGGGCAGTTAACCCCGCCACTGGTGCACCCCTGATCAGCAACCCGCTTCCCTTCCGAGACTAGGATTCGCCCTGTGACTGAGAACCAGGCCCCTGAGGCTACCCCCGAGAGTGATGTTCCTGAGCAGGTGCGCGTGCGCGCCGAGAAGCGCGCCCGCCTGCTGGAGTCCGGCCAGGAGGCCTACCCGGTAGTCCTGCCGATCACCACCACGATCGAGGAGGTGCGCGCCAAGTACGCAGACCTGGCCACCGGTGAGGAGACTCAGGACGAGGTCGGTATCGCCGGGCGCGTCATGCTCACGCGTAACTCTGGCAAGCTGTGCTTCGCCACCCTGATGGACGGCGCGGGCAACCGCATCCAGGTCATGCTCTCCGCCGCCGAGGTAGGCGCGGAGTCCCTGGCCGACTACAAGACCGACGTGGACCTGGGCGACCACCTGTTCGTGTGGGGCCGCGTGATCTCCTCCCGCCGCGGCGAGCTGTCCATCCTGGCGCGCCCCGGCCAGGCCCCGGCCGGCCTGTTTACGCCCGGTATTGAGGAGGGGGACGACGTTCCCGCCTGGCAGATCGCGGCCAAGACCATCCGCCCCCTGCCCAAGACGTACACCGCCGAGGACGGCACCGAGATGTCGCTGTCCGAGGACCTGCGGGTGCGCCGCCGCTACCTGGACATGATCGTGCGCCCCGCTGCGCGTGACATGGTGCGTATGCGCGCCAAGGTGGTGAAGTCCCTGCGCGAGTACTTTGACGAGGCCGGCTTCATCGAGATCGAGACGCCGATGCTGCAGACCATCCACGGTGGCGCGGCCGCCCGCCCGTTCTCCACGCACATGAACGCCTACGACACGGAGCTGTTCCTGCGCATCGCGCCCGAGCTGTTCCTCAAGCGCGCCGTGGTCGGTGGCGTGGACAAGGTCTTCGAGATCAACCGCAATTTCCGCAACGAGGGCGCCGACTCCTCGCACTCTCCGGAGTTCACCATGCTGGAGGCCTACGAGGCCTACGGCTCCTACGACACGATGGCCCGCCGCACCCGCGAGTTCGTGCAGAAGGCCGCCCGCGACGCGTTCGGCACCGAGGTGGTTACCCTGGCCGACGGCACCAGCTACGACCTGTCCGGCACCTGGCGCGAGATCTCCATGTTCGAGGCGACTGCGGAGAAGCTGGGCCGCGAGTTCACTGCGGCCACCCCGCGCGACGAGCTGGTCAAGATCGCCGAGGAGCTGGGCGAGGACGTGGCCGACCACTGGGGCCCTGGCAAGATCGCCGAGGTCATCTTTGAGGCCGCCGTGGGCGACGACCTGTGGGAGCCCACCTTTGTGCGCGACTACCCGGAGGACTCCTCCCCGCTGACCCGCGGCCACCGCATCAAGCCTGGCGTGGTGGAGAAGTGGGACCTGTACGTGCGCGGCTTCGAGCTGGCCACCGCCTACTCCGAGCTGGTCGACCCGGTCATCCAGCGCCAGCGCTTTGAGGCCCAAGCCCTGGCCGCCGCCAATGGCGATCCGGAGGCCATGGTGCTGGACGAGGACTTCCTGCTGGCCATGGAGTACGGCATGCCGCCGGCCGGTGGCATGGGCATGGGCCTGGACCGTCTGCTGATGGCCCTGACCGGCCTGGGCATCCGCGACACCATCACCTTCCCGCTGGTGAAGTCTCTCTAAGCCAGCAAGCCCAAAGGGGTGTGGGGGATGCGGACGCATCCCCCACACCCCTTTGGCGTCGCAGCTACGAGAACGGTAAGAGGCGTTCTAGGTGGCCTTAAGCCCGCGCTTCCAAGTCGCTGCGCCGCTGGATGAACTGGGCGAAGGCAGGAACAGTGAAAGCGATGTACCCCCGCGTCGGAGCGTAAACAAGTCCCTTGTTAATCAGGTTTGCACGAGTCGGCCCCAGGGACGAAGGCTCCTTACTGAGCCGGCGGGCTATTTCCGTGGAGGAGGAGGGCCCTTCTCCGTCGATGGCCATTGCCGTAAGGTACTCCTTTTCCGCAGGCGTTGCGCGGTTCCATCGGGCATGGAAGAAACCGTTATCCAGGCGCGACCAGCCCAGTGTGGCGGCAACTTGGGAATCGGCAAAGGAAAAAGGACTTTCCTGGGCTACGTCCCAGAGCGCTGCGCCCAGCTCCTGGATGAAGTAGGGATAGCCGCCGCTCTCCTTGACCAACAGATCGCGCGCCTCTGGCGTGAACTTTGTACCCATTTGTTTGGCAGGTTCCTCCAGAGCCTGCGCGCTAGCTGTGTCTGAGAGTCTGTCGATTTTCAGGACATTGAACATTCGTTCGGCGTAAGACTTTGACTCTGCAAGATGCTCGGGCAGATTGGGAAGCCCAGCGCCCAGTAGGTAGAAATTCAATGACTGTTGGGTGCATTCGTGCTGGGCCCTCAGGAGCGTTTCCAGAAGGGGAATATCAAGGTCCTGCATCTCATCGATAGAGATGATGAATCCACGCTTCAGTGATGTTAGTGCCTTGCTTGTGTCTACGATGGTCTCAAGAAGGTTTCGGGACGGGTCTGGTCCGGAGGCACGGCTTGGATCGCGCTCGACTCCCAAAGAGACGCCTTGGGCACCCACGGAGATGCTGAACGAGGTGATGGTCGCCAGCATCTGCTGCACGGTGGGAGTCTTGCCTTCCTTATGAGCGAGTCCGATTGCGGCCAGGCCGCCTGTAATTGTTTGTCTCGCATCTTCACTGCCTCCCTTCCCCCGATTTCCCTCGAGTTTGAACTCGCTCCATCCGGCCGTTGTGGCGAGCTCCCGCATGCGGTTGAGGAGGACTGTCTTACCAATCCCTCGCAACCCCACTAGGAGCAACGGGCGGGCCGGAGGTAGTCCCAACTCCGCCCGCTTTATTAGGGCAGCGAAAGCTGAGAGGTCCTCCTCCCTACCGGCGAGTAATGTTGGGCGGCGGCCTGCTCCGGGGGTGTAGGGGTTCAACGCAGTATCCATGTAGACGAATATAGCCTTATATGTTGTCGTTGCGTAGTGGTATTGAAGCGTTAATGAGCAGCGTGGTGCCCTAATGGGGCGCCACGCTGGTCCTGGCGGTTAGGCCAGGACCAGCCCCTGCTCGCGCAGGATTTCCAGCATCGGGGAGCCCTCCGCCGGGCCCTTGCCGGGCTTGACGCGGATCTGGTTGGTGAAGGAGTCCAGACGGTTGGCCGTGTCCCGCAGCTCGTAGTACTCCTGGAGCACGGCGTCGTACTCCGCCAGCGCCTCGCGGTAGGAATCCACGTACGGGTAGCCGTCCACCCCGGTGGTCACCTCCAGGGGCAGGCGCGCCTTGTACTGGGGCTGCTGGGCCGCCTGGCCCACTAGGAGGCCAAAGAGCGGGTAGGTGAACTTGGGCAGGTTCAGGGCCGCGATCACGCGGCGCGGGTCTGCGTTGATCGAGCCCAGGTAGCAGGTGCCCAGCCCCATCGACTCGGCGGCGATCACCATGTTCTGCCCCGCCAGTACCGTGTCTTCCGCCGCCTCCATGAACAGGTTCATGCGCGCCAGCGGCTCGTTGTCCAGCCCGGCCTCCGCCCGGATCTGGGAGTTGCGGAAGAGGTCCACCACGAAGATAAAGAGCTCGCCCTTGGAGCCGCCCACGTGCCCCTGGCCGGAGGCGGCGTGGATCTGGGCGCGCACCTGCGGGCTCTGCACGTGAATGATGGTGCACTGCTGCAGGAAGGCGGAGCTGGGGGCGCGGCGCGCCACGCGCAGCAGCGTGTCCACCTGCTCCGCGCTGACCTTGTCCTCGGTGAAGGCGCGGATGGTGCGGTGGGCCATTTGGCAGGCGATGGTCTCGTTGGTGAGCGGAGTTTCTTCGGGCTGATTCAACGTTAGGGCGTCCATGGGGCAATTGTGCCCTCCCAAACGCGCAGTGGCTCGATTCGGCCTAGAGGGACGACGTTCCCGCTGGCCTAGTTGGAGTGGGCAGCGCCCGGCACAGCGGCGCGGCGGATGCGCCGCTCGGCGGCCGGGACGTCCATCGGCTCGCAGCCGTCGGCCACCCACCCCGCCACCAGGGCGGACTCCAGGCGCAGCAGCCGCACCCCGCGGCGCAGGATCACCGGCAGGCGCTTGCGCCCCTCGGCGACGTCGCGCCTGACTTTTGACACTGTTAGTGACCCATTTGGTTGGTGAGGCTGGCCAGGATT
>JAUMWR010000021.1 GCA_030529545.1 Buchananella hordeovulneris | reverse complement strand
CCCACGCCCCTGACATGAAGGAGAACAGCATTCCCAAGGTGTTGCCTGCGGCGTTGGAAACCGCTTCTGTGTTTGAAACCTGCCCAATCAGGTAGCCAACCGAGACGCCGACCAATGCGTTCATCAGCATTCCCGACCCGGCGACGGCCACCAGCGGCAGGGCCTTCAATTCGATGCCCCGGCCAAAGATGACCAACCCGAGTCCAAAGAGCCACGCCCAGGTGAACAAGCCGATCGCCGTACAAAAGCCCAGTAGGCCCAGGCCGTGCGAGGCGGAGGAGACCGGAGAGCTCATCAACCGCGACTGAATGGCGGAGCGCTTCAGGCTGAGCAGCAGCACCGCGATCATCACGATCGGGAAGGCAAAGACTGGGGAGGCGGTGAAGCGAGCGTAGAGCTGGAAGGCCTCCGGTATCCCCTCGATCTTCCCCGGCAGCACCTGGGCCTCAGCGGTGGCTGAGCTAGTCTCCTTGGCCATCTCCAGCGCCTGGCTGGCGTCGGTGGCAACGGTGGAGAGGTAGCCGGCGGCCTGGTTCGGGTAGGAATCCACGCGCATCTTCAGTAACTGCCCGGGGGCGGAGAACGACTTCAAGTAGCCATCGAGCGCGGGGAACTCGCCGCCATTGGCTGCTGCAGCGAAGTCCGCCCCGAAGCCCGCAGGGATCACCAGCAGGTAGTCAATGCGGTTTTGCGCCATGGCGTCCTGCCAGGCGAGCTTCTGGTCGGGCAGCTCCACCTCCTTGGCCTGGGAGGTGACGAAAGAGGAAAGCGCCTGCGAGACCTCGCTGGAGTCGCGGTCGATCACGGCCACGAGGGCCTCCGCCTCCTTCAGCTCCGTTTGATTAGAGGAGAGGAAGGGCAGAGCGGTGAAGATGCCGAGCAAGCTCAATAAACCGAGGTAGACGACCGCGTAGACGCGGTAACGGTTAGCCAGCTTGAGCGCGAGCCTAAAGACTGACATTGCTGATCCTCCTTGTGCGCCAAACGGTCAGTGCCCCAAAGACGGCGGCCATTGCCATCAAGATGGCGCAGCCGTGCCAAAAGGACGTCAGGGTGTCGTAGAAGAGCAACGAATAGAAGGTGTGGCTGGACTGCCACAGCGGGTTAATTGCGGAGAGCCAAGGCAGGTGCAGTTCAACCAAGTCGGCTAGCTTCTGCGAGCCATCCCCAAAGAGCCCGGTGAAGAGGGAGAGCAAGGAGGAAAAAGCGGAGAGCAGCCCAGGCTGCAGGCGCGGGAAGGTCCCGAACAAGCTGCCCACCGCGCTGGCCATGAAAGAGGAGGCCAGGATCGCCACCACAGCGAGCCCGGGATGGGGCCCAAAGTTCACGCGCGCAACAAACAGCATGAACGCGAAAGCAGACATGAGCGAGGCGGTGACCAGCAGCCAGGCCGCGCCGAGCGTGCCCACCAGCACCCGCCAGCGGCTGATTCCGGCCAGGGCACGCCTGGCCCCAACCGGGCTGGAGGCAGAGTTGATCTCCTTGACCGCCGTGGCGGCGGTCATCGCCCCCATACCCGCCGTCAGCGCCAGCAGAGCAAAGAAGAAGCGGGCGGTAGGGCTAGTGGGAAACTCGGTGAGCGACTTCAGGGTAGTGAACTCGTGCTGGATCTGCAGTGCGGCCACGTCCGCCTGACTGCCGCCCGCCGCCAAAACCGCCTTCACCTGGGCGGAGGAGCGCACGTAGGAGTCCAGCACCTGTCGCACCGCCATCGAAGCGTTGGCGGCGTTGCCCAGGGTGGTCAAGTACAGGCGCGGGCTCTCGTCCAACACGACCAGGTAGCCCTGCACATCCCCGGCAGCAGCGGCGGCGCTCGCGGCCTCCTCGCTGCCAAAGCGGGTCGCGTCCACAAAATGGTGGTCGGAGGTAGCGTCGGCCAACTCGGTAACCAGGGCGTCAAGGCCGGGGGCGGCGGCGTAGGCAACGTCGTCCACCACCCCCAAAGAAATCGGCTCCAGCGGGTTGAGCTGCTCGAGCTTGGCGAACATGCCCATGAAAATCGCCGACAAAATCAGCGGAAAAGCAAGCGTCCACATGAGCAGGGTGCGGTCGCGGAACAACCGCAGCACCTGGTAGAAAAACACGTTGCGCATCTCAGGCCTCATCCCTCAGGGCACGGCCGGTTATCTCCAGGAAGACCTCGTTGAGCGTGGGCGGGGCGGAGGTGACGCGACCAAAGGGCAGGCCGGCCTGGTCCAGGGCGTGCAGCACGTCGGCAAGGTTGTGGTTGCCCGCCGTGCACTCCACCACCAGGTCGGTGCCCTTGATCTCCACGCTGCGAACCCGCTCCAGGCGGCGCAGCCCCTCCAGGGCCGGGTGGGTGGAATCGGTGGGAGTCAGCAGCTCCAGGGTGATGCGCTCGCCGGCGCTGATCAGCGCCTTCAGCTCGCTGACGGTGCCGGTAGCCACCTGCTTGCCGCGGTCGATGATGACGATGCGGCGGCACAGTGCCTCCACCTCCTCCATGTAGTGGGAGGTGTAGATGATCGTGGCACCGTCCTCGTTCAATGCCCGGATCCCGGCCAGGATCGAGTTGCGGCTCTGTGGGTCCACGGCCACGGTGGGCTCATCCAGGATGACCAGCTCGGGCTTGTGCGCAATGCCGCAGGCAATGTTGAGGCGGCGGCGCAGACCGCCGGAGAGCTTCTTGGGGCGGTACTTCACGAACTTCTCCAGCCCCACGAACTCGATGGCCCGCTCCACCAGGGCGCGGCGCTGCGAGTGCGAGGGCACGTAGAGGCTGCAAAACGCGTCGATGTTCTCCCACACCGACAACTCGTCAAAGACCGCGATCTCCTGCGGCACCACGCCGATGCGGCGCTTGAGGTGATAGGACGTGGCGGTCATGGGCTCGCCAAAAACCTTGATCTCGCCCTTGTGGTAGCTCAGCAACTGCAGCAGGCAGTTGATGGTGGTGGTCTTGCCCGAGCCGTTGGGGCCCAGCAGGCCAAGCACCTCGCCCTGCGGGATGTGCAGGCTCAGCCCGTCCACCGCCACCAGGTCCCCGTATCGCTTGACCAAGCCGTCGATCTCAACGGCGGGAGCGGCGCTTTTCTCCAGGCTCACCGGTATCACTCCTAACTGTGCTGGGGTACTACCAATGTTTCTCCCCCGCCGCTGCGGGCAGAAGTGCCGCCAGTCATCAGTTGGGCGGCGCTGACATGACTTTTGTCAGGTCGCGTGTCCCCCGGGGCGGGGATGGCTAATAATCGATTCTCGTGAGGGGAATAGCAGACAAAGCAGTGGTGCTCGCCGCGTGCGTGACCCTGGTGGTCTCTCCCCTCTCTGGTGCCGGCCAC
Organism: Buchananella hordeovulneris; assembly: GCA_030529545.1. Classification (GTDB taxonomy): domain Bacteria; phylum Actinomycetota; class Actinomycetes; order Actinomycetales; family Actinomycetaceae; genus Buchananella; species Buchananella hordeovulneris_A. The sequence continues at coordinate 36,651 of JAUMWR010000021.1, read as the reverse complement.
GGCGCAGAGATCGCCGCCCTCCTGCTCTGCGTGGCATACAGCGGGGTGAGCAGCTCGCTGTCCGCCCGCCTGACCGGCTGGCTGCTCCTGCCCCTCCTAGCCGCGTCGCTCTTATTTGTTGCCTTCCTGCCGGCCTTGCCCCTGTTGGCGTACGACGTTGCCCGCCTCACCTGCCAAAAGCAGCCGCCGCCCGGTGCTGGGGCCGGTATTGGGCATGGGGCCGGTCATGGTGCTGGGGCCGGTATTGGCGTCGGCGCGCTGGCCGGAGTCGCCGGAGTGGTGCTAGCGGGAGCCGTCGGGTTGGTGTTGGTCCTGGCGCGGTGGGTGCTGCCGGCGTTCGCGGCGGCGATTCGCGGCGCGGGCGGCGCTGACGGCGTTGACCTGGTGGGCGGCGCCGACCTGGTCGGGGTTGCTGGCCCCTCGCCCCTGGCGGCGGCAGCCGTGCTGACGGCCGCCGCGCTCGCGGCCCTGCTGGCGTGGCGCACCGTGGAGGCCGAGGGCGCGATGGAACAGGTCTACCGCGTGCGCGACGTGCTCCAGGCCAAGGTGGTCTCCCTGCGCGATTCCAACGCGAGGCTGCAAGAGGCCCAGGACTACCAGACCCGCGCAGGCGTGCTAGCGGAACGCACCCGCATTGCCCGCGAGATCCACGACGGGGTTGGCCACCGGTTGACCGGGCTGCTCTTTAGGGTCCGGGCGCTAGAGGTGCTGCACCGCGCCGACGGGGAAGTGGTGGCGCACCTGGGGGAGCTGGCCGCCGGCCTGGACGAGTCCATGAGCGCCATGCGCGCCAGCGTCCACGCGCTCTCCGACGAGGCCGAAGACCTCCCCACGGCGCTGCATGTCCTGGCCGGCCAGTGCGGAATAGAGCAGGTGCGCGTGGAATGCGAGAGCGCGGGGGATATCCCCGCCCGGGTCTCGCGCTGCTTCGTGGCCGTCACCCGCGAGGGCCTGACCAACGCGCTCAAACACGGCAAAGCAACTAACGCCAGCGTGCGCGTGAGCGAGTACCCCGGGTTCTGGCGCCTGCAGGTGTTCAACAACGGCGTCCTGGCTTACATGAGTGAGACCGAGTGGGCCCAGCACCTGGCTACCACCGACGGGATGGGCCTGCGCTCGATGCGAGACCGCGTCGAGGCGGTCGGCGGCACCCTGCGCGTGGAGACCAACCCGCAGTTTTGCCTGTTCGCAATGATCCCGAAGGAGGCGCTATGCGAGTAGCCATCGTGGACGACGACGCCCTGGTGGCCCAGTCCCTGGTCACCATCCTGGCCGCAGAGCCGGACATCGAGGTGGTGGGAGTGGCCGGCAGCGGGCCTGCTGCGGTCGAGCTATACCGTAACGCCCAGCCGGACGTGCTGCTCCTGGACATCCGGATGGCCGACGGCGACGGGCTCACCGCCGGGGAGGCGATTTTGGCCGACGTTCCCACCGCCCGCATCGTCTTCCTCACCACCTTCAGCGACGACGAGTACATAGTGCGCGCCCTGCGCATGGGCGCGCGCGGCTACCTCATCAAGCAAGACATCGCCCAGATCGCGCCCGCGCTGCGCAGCGTCATGGCCGGCATGAGCGTCCTGGAGGGCCGCGTGCTCGAACGCACTGCGCTGATGGGGGCGGCGGCGGGAACGTCGTCCACCCCAAGCAGCACAGAGGAGCGGCAACTCGGCGAGGCGGGCGGCGCGCCGGGCGTGTTCTACGCTCTCACCGAGCGGGAGATGGAGGTGGTGGAGGCCGTTTCTGTGGGGCTGGACAACGCGGAGATCGCGGCGCGGCTGTTCCTCAGCGAAGGCACGGTGCGCAACCACATCAGTGCGATCCTCGCCAAGCTGGGGCTGCGCAACCGCACGCAGATCGCGGTGTGCTACTACCGGGCCAGGTAACCACCTGCATCCGTTCTGGCACGTGGTGGGTGGAAAGGCCATAGCCTAAGTAGAGGAGGTTGCTATGCGCGTACTGGTCTACGGCGCCGGGGTAATCGGCGGGTTGCTTGCCCACGAGCTGTGTAGGACTGGACAGGACGTCACCGTGCTAGCGCGGGGAGCATGGAAGCATGAGTTGGTGACACGCGGCCTGCAAGTCAGGCATTACCTGCAGCGGCGCACAACCGTGGACCAGGTGCGGGTCATCGAAACCCTGGAGCCTGGCGACTGTTACGACCTCATCTTCGTTGCGATGCAGGCCCAACAGCGGCCAGCGGTACTCGACGTGCTTGCCGCCAACCAGAGTAAGCGCGTGGTGATGGTGGGAAACGACCTGGACACCGCCACCACCGAGGCGCGGCTGCGGTGCGTCCACCCGGAAAAGGAGGTCGCCTTCGCGTTCCAGCTCACCGGGGGCAGACGCGAGGACGGGCAGATCATCGCGATCCACGCAGGCAGGATGCTTTGCGTAGGTGCCCGCGAGGGCGCCCTGGGACCGAGTTTCCTGGCGGCTGTTAAGCGCGCGCTAAGCGGGCGCGGTTACCAAGTGGTGCCCACCGAAAACATGGCAGCGTGGCTGCAAGCGCACGCCGCCATGATCCTGCCAGGGGCCTACCTGTGTTACCTGACCGGCTTCGACCTGCGACGCACCAATGACCGGCAGCGAGCCCAAATGGTGGCGGCCACCCGGGAGGCGATCGAGGCACTGGTGCAGATGGGAGTGCCCGTGCCTGCAGAGCAGGTCAAGGCCCTGCGGGGGCGCCGCAATCTACTCCTGCTGCGGGCCTTCACTTGGCTGGCTGCCAAAACGGCGATCGGTCGGCTGGCAGCGGCGGACCACTGCCGAGTAGCGGGGGCGGAGATGGCACACCTGGACGCCCAGTTCTATCGTTTGCTGTCAAAGAGCGGGCAGAGATTGCCCGCCTGGGAGTCCCTGCGCGCCGCCGCGCTGCCCCTGCTGCGTCAGGCAGCCGGAGGCGCCCGCTAGATTTAGGTCCCATGGGTTCATTCGCGCAGTCGTTCTCCGCTGATTCCTCGGGCGCATTCGCGCTGCCGGCGTTGCCGCTCTTTGAGGAGGAGTGGGACGACGCTGCCGCCGGCCCTTCTCCCCTCGACGCGCCCGGCGGGCAGGCCGCCCACGAGGCCGCGCCGGCGCCGCTGACGGACGACGGCTGGGACGAGGCGGACTGGCCGGAGGTGGCCGGGGTACCGGGCCAGGAGCTGGCTGCTGACCGCGCCCGGGAGGCCGCTTGGGCGGTCACCACGGTGGACGGCCGCAACCTGGTGGAGGGCCTTAACCCGCCGCAGCGGGAGGCGGTGCTGCACGGCGGCAGCCCGCTGCTGATAATCGCGGGCGCGGGCTCTGGCAAGACGCGCGTGCTCACGCACCGCATCGCCCACCTCATCACCTCCGGGCGGGCCCGCCCGGGGGAGATCCTGGCCATCACCTTCACCAACAAGGCTGCGGCGGAGATGCGCGAGCGCACCGCCGCCCTGGTGGGACCGGCGGCGCGCAACATGTGGGTGTTCACGTTCCACAGCGCGTGCGTGCGGATTCTGCGCCGGGAGTACCAGGCCGCCGGGTTGAAGTCCACGTTCTCCATCTACGACTCGCAGGACTCCCAGCGTCTGGTGGGGCAGATCGTCAAGCAGCTGGAGCTGGATCCCAAGCGCTTTGCCCCCAAGGCTTTCGCGCGCCGGATCAGCGACCTGAAGAACGAGCTGGTCTCCCCGGAGACCTACGCGGAGACGGCGGCGGCAAACAACCCGTTCGAGGAGCACCTGGCGCGGGTGTACTCCGCTTATGCGCAGCGGCTGCGGGAGGCGCAGGCGCTCGACTTTGACGACATCATCATGCGCACGGTCCAGTTGTTCCAGCGCCACCCGGCGATCGCGGAGAACTACCGCCGCCGCTTTAGGCACGTCCTAGTGGACGAGTACCAGGACACCAACCACGCCCAGTACGTGCTGATCCGGGAGCTGGTGGGGGTGGAGGCGGCCGGCGCCTTGCCGCCCAGCGAGCTGACGGTGGTGGGAGACTCTGACCAGTCGATCTACGCCTTCCGTGGCGCCACGATCCGCAACATCGAGGAGTTCGAGCAGGACTACCCGAACGCGCGCACCATCCTGCTGGAGCAGAACTACCGCTCCACCAACAACATCCTGGACGCGGCGAACGCGGTCATTGCCCGCAACACGGGGCGTCGTCCCAAGAAGCTGTGGACTGACAGCGGGGCAGGCGCCAAGATCGTCTACTACGCGGCGGACAGCGACTACGACGAGGCCCGCTTTGTGATCGACGAGGTGGACCGCTTGCGCGCCTCGGAGGGCATTGGCTACGGGGACGTGGCGGTCTTCTACCGCACCAACGCGCAGTCGCGCGCCCTGGAGGACGTGCTGGTGCGCTCGGGCATCCCCTACCGGGTGGTGGGCGGTACCCGCTTCTACGAGCGCCGGGAGATCAAGGACGCGGTGGCCTACCTGCGGGTGCTGGTCAACCCGGATGACACGGTGAACCTGCGCCGCATCCTTAACGTGCCGCGCCGTGGCTTGGGGGACAAGGCGGAGTCTGCGCTGGTGATGCACGCCGAGGCCCACCGGGTGAGCTTTGGGCAGGCGATCGCGCACGCCGCCGGCCGCTCTCAGGTCAGTGCCGTGTTGGCCGACGTTGCCGCCGGCCGCCCGGAGACTGCCGCCGGGCAGGAGACGAACGGGCCCGAGCCGAGCGGGCCGGAGGCCGCGTACCCGGTGGAGGTCGAGAGCGGCGCGGGCGCCGGGGCGCAGGATGCCTTTGCAGCCAACGTGCCGTTCGTGGAGGGGCTGGCCACGCGGGCGCGCACGCAGCTGCGGACCTTCGACGAGCTGCTGGAGGAGCTGCGGGAGTACAGCAGGGGCGCCAGCGTGGCGGACGTGGTGGACGCGGTGCTGGACAAGACCGGCTACCTGGCGGAGCTGCGGGCCTCGAAGGACCCGCAGGACCTCTCGCGGGTGGACAACCTGGCCGAGCTCCACGCCGTGGCCCGCTCCTACGACGAGTCCGAGCCGGACGGCTCCCTGTTCGACTTCCTGGAGCGCATCTCCCTGGTGGCCGACTCGGACCAGCTGCCGGATGAGGGCGACGGTGAGGTCACGCTGATGACCGTGCACACCGCCAAGGGCCTGGAGTTCCCGGTGGTGTTCGTGACCGGCCTGGAGGACGGCACCTTCCCCCACCAGCGCTCCCTGAGCGCCGAGGCCGACCTGGCGGAGGAGCGCCGCCTGGCCTACGTGGCCCTGACGCGCGCCCGCCAGCGCCTGTACCTGACCCGCGCGGCGGTGCGCAACGCCTTTGGCGGCTCCACTTCCCTGCCCGTCTCGCGCTTCTTGGACGACGTTCCCTCCGGCCTGCTCGATGTGCGGCGAGAGGCCGCCGCAGTGGAGACGTATAGGGCCAGCTTCGACGGCTGGGGCTATACGGGCTCGAAGGGCGGCAGTAACGGCGGGTCCTACGGCGGCGGGCGCGCTGGCTCGGCGCGCTCCCGCAAGAGCTACGACGACGACTTCGCCGCCCCCATCGGCGGCGGCGTGGCGCGCTCCTCCAAGCCGCTCGGCAAGCTGGGCCAGGGGGCGGCCGCGGCCAAGGAGGCGCCGGCGGCAACGTCGGCCACCAGCGGAGAAGAAGCACTGGACGCGCAGGGCGTGGCGCTGGCGGTGGGCGACCGCGTCATCCACGACTCCTTTGGCCTGGGCACCGTGGTCTCCCTGGAGGGCGGCGGGCGCAGCGCCATCGCCAAGGTGGACTTTGGCGGCGGGTCGGTCAAGCGCATCCTGCTGCGCATGCAGGTGCTCAGCAAGCTATAGCCGGGGGAATCGGTTAGGGTGAATTGAAGGCCCTAGCTCTGAGCCTCACGCGAAGCGGAAGGAAGCATCATGCGGAAGATGCGATTCACTGCCCTGGTAGCCAGTTGTGCGCTGGCGGTGGCAGGACTGGCTGGTTGCAGCAAGGACGACGCAGGCCAGGCAGCCGCTCTCGGCGGCGAGGGCCAGGCAGAGCAGAGTAAGGCACCAGAAGCCGAAGAGCCCTTCACCACCCCGCTCACCGCTAGCTCGCCCGGCCCGGACGAGGTCGGCGTCTACGGTGAGCAGGCGCTGTACCTGACCGGCCTGGAGGTGGGTAAGGCCTACACCCGCCCGAACGCCATGGAGCCCGCCGAGGGCGTGGGCCAGGAGGTCAAGGAAACCACCGGGATGACCCGGGAGGTAGTGGCCGCCTGGGACAGCCTGCAGGTGCTCGACGCGCACAAGCTGCGCGTCCACTTCCTGGGCGGCGCGCCCGCCTGCTTCGGCTACCGCATGGCCGCCGAGGAGGGCGAGGGCGTGCTGCGCCTGGCCCTGGTGGAGGGCCGCGTTAGCGACGCCGAAGCCTGCGACATGCAGGCCTTCGCCAACTTCATCGACGTGAACGTCAAGCAGGACCTGACCAAGATCGCCCTCGTGGAGGGCGCGCTGGGCACGGTCAACCTGAACAACTAGCTACTTCGCCTTCCCCTGCTGGGCGCAGCGGGGGAGAGCCACCGAGCGGGCGCTCGGCTCGCTCTCCACCGTTACGCGAGCGCAAAGGGGGAAGACCATGCACCGGAGAATCGCATACGCCAGCCTGGTAGCGGCGGTGGCTGCGGGTGCCCTGGGCGCCTGCAGCAACGGGGCCGGCCCGGGCGCGCCCAGCCAGGCCCCCTCCACCTCTGCTGCTACCGCTTCCGGGCAGCCCGGCGGCGCGGCGGAGCGCCCCTTCCGCAATCCGACCACCGCGCAGTCGCCCGGCCCCGAGGTGGTGGACCCAAACGGCGATCCCGTGTTCTTCCTGACCGGCCTGGAGGTGGGCAAGCTGTACGGGGACTCCCCAGACCCGAACGCGCCCAACTACCCGACCAACGAGCCCGCCACGGAACTCTTTAGGGAGCGCGTCTACCACTGGAACACCCTGGAGGTGGCCAGCGTCCACGAACTGCGCGTGCACCTGGTGGGCGGGGATGAGTCCTGCTACGGCTACCGCGTGGCCTGGGAGGAGGTCGAGGGCGTGCTGCGCCTGGCAGTCATCGAGGGCTCCGTGGAGCCGGACTTGCAGATGGTGTGCACCGACATCGGCGTCGGCCTCACGCTGTCCGTGCCCACCACGCAGGACCTGACCCAGATCGTGGTGGTGGTGGCGGGCGTCGAGGCGGTAAACGTGCGTCCCTACCCCGGGCCGGGCAGGGGGGGGGGGTTTCCGGGGGGCTGGCTGCGCAGCAAAAGAGTTGGGGGGCGCTAGGCATTCGCCTAGCGCCCCCCAACTCAGCGGGTTATCAGTAGTGGGAGGCCACCGGGGTGCCCATCTCCGTCCAGGAATGGATCCACTGGGCCTGGTCCACGGGCAGGTTCACGCAGCCGTGGGAGCCGTCAATGGAGCCGCGGCCAAACTCCTCCACCCACGGGGCGCCGTGGATGGCGTAGGAGCCGTGGAAGTAGGTCACCCACGGCACGTCCTTGGCGCAGTACGGCCAGTCCGGCGTGCAGCCCATGTCCTGCTTGTTGTACTTCAGGTAGACGTGGAAGATGCCCGTCACGGTCTCGTTGCCCGGGGAACCGTGGTTGATCGGCAGCGGGCCGTAGACCACCTTCTGGCCCTCGTAGGCGGTCAGCGTGTTGCGGGTCAGGTTGACGTCCACCCACTTCTCGCCAGCGGCAGCCGGGTAGGCGTAGTTCTCGTAGCCGGGCAGGGCAGGGCGGTTCTCCGTGGGCGGCTTGACGTTCTCGTAGTCGAAGTCGCCGGAGTAATCCTTGCCCGCAGCCAGGGCGTCCTGGATTCCCTTGGACACGTCGGCAGCGTTGTTGACGTTGAGACCGTCCTTACCGGGGGTGGCCTCCACCAGCACGCGGCCGGAGCCGTCCACGTTGGCAACGGCGGGGATGGGCTTAACGTTGGTGGACTCGGCCAGCTCGTTCACCCAGGCGTTCACCTTGACGGGGTCCAGGGAGGGGGTGGCGGGCTTGCCGGCGCTGTCAGTGAGAAGCACCCACTTGACCTTGTCCTCCATGGTGGGGCTGAAGTTGTCGATGCCATCGGTGATGGTGACCTCGGGGGAGACCAGGTCCGCAGCGGCCTTGGCATTCGCCTCCGCATCTGCGGTAGAGAACTCCGGCTCCACCTGGGAGACGGGCAGGTCGATGGTCTGAGCGCTCAGGGTGTTGATCGCGGTGTCGATCGTGGAGGCCAGCTGCTCGGTGTCCACCGAGGAGCCGGTCTTGCCGGGCACCACGGTGAAGGAGGTACCCTCCAGCTTCACGGCGGCGTTCTGGGCGGCCGGGCCGGCGGAGGAGGCCAGCGCCACCGAGTAGGCGTCCAGGACGGCCTGGTCGCGGGAGGCGCGCGGCACCACGGTGTGGCTGGAGAAGAGCGAGGTGAAACGCTCCACCACGGAGGAGGAGGGCGCCAGCGCGGCGTCGGCCGTGGCGCGGGAGTCAACCATCACCCCCAGCTCCGCCAGGGTGGCGGTCTTGGTGTCCCCGCCCACGGTGGTGGTGACGACGGTCTGCGCGGAGAGGCGCTCCACCAGAGCCATGATTTCACCGCGGTCCATGCCGGCCACGGACTGTCCCGCAACCGAGGTGTTGGGGAGGGCACGTTCGCCGTAGTAGACGGCGTACCCGGTAGCTGCGCCGGCGGCGAGCAGCGTTACTCCGGCGAGGGAGCCGATAATCCACTTTTTCTTAGCGTTCATACTCATCGTTCCCTAATGCTAGTTAGCAAAACCGCCAGAAACCGCTCCTGTGAGCGAGAACTCGCCTGTGAGTATGGAAACTAATACAGTTCACCTGCCAGTCTCCAACGAGCGACCGCCTGCTGGTCATCCCAGAATTGCGCGTAAGTTCCGCCGTGGGAATAGAGCTCGGCGTGGGTGCCCACGGCCTCCACCGTGCCCGCGGTTACCACCGCGATTCGGTCGGCGCGCTTAATAGTGGAAAGGCGGTGGGCGATCACCAATACCGTGCGGCCCTGCGCCAGATCCTCCAGCGCCGCAGTGATCGCGGCCTCGTTGACGCCGTCCAGGGCACTAGTGACCTCGTCGAGCAGCAGGATGGGGGCGTCCTTCAGGAAGGCGCGCGCAATAGCCACCCGTTGGCGTTCCCCGCCGGAGAGGGACTTGCCGCCCTCGCCCACGCGGGTCTGCCAGCCCTGGGGGAGGCGGGCCACCACCTCGGACAGGCCGGCGCGCACGGCGGCGCGGCGCACCTCCTCATCCGTGGCGTCCTGGCGCCCGATTCGCACGTTTTCCTCGATGGTGGTGTCAAAGAGATAGACGTCCTGGAAGACCATGGAAGTCATGGACATCAGTTGGGCTGGCGGGATGTCGCGCACGTCCACGCCGTTGACCAGCACCCGGCCGCTGGTGACGTCCCAGAACCGGGCCGCCAGACGCGCCAGGGTGGACTTGCCGGAGCCAGAGGGGCCCACTACGGCGGTCATGGTGCCTGCCGGCAGGGTCAGGTTCACGTCGTGCAGCACCTGCCTGTCCGCGCGGTAGGCAAAGTCAACGCCCTGGAACTCCAGCGTCACGCTGGCCGGGTTTTGCGGCCACGGGCTGTGTGCGCTCTCCGGCAGGGTGGGGGCCTCGATGATCGAGCAGATGTGGTCCAGCGCCACCTGGTCCTCGTTCACGGGATCCACGAAGAAGGCGAGCATGCCGACGGGCTCAGCAAAGCGTGCCGCCATCAAGGCCAGCGCCACAAAGACCTCGGGGGAGATCTGCCCTTGCAACAGCAGGTACATGCCCACGGCCAACGCCAGCAGCAGTGCCCCCTGTACGCCCGCGTGGAAGAGGGTGCCCGGGCCGGCCTTGGCCGCGCCGGCCCGGTCGGTCGCCTCGTGGTCTGCCGCCAGCGAATCCTCCAGATGCTGCCAGCCGTCCTGGCACTGCCCGGTGGCACGCAGGACGGGCTGGAGCTGGGAGAACTCGATCAGGCGGGAGGACAGGTGGTGCATGGCCTGCTCCTTGGCCTCCTGCTCGGTGCGCGTGGCGCGCACCAGCCAGCGCAGGGCCACCCAGCAGATTGGCAGGGCCAGGGCCACACTCACCCCGATTCGCCAGTCGAAGAAGAGAGTGGAAACGAGGATCACCAGCGAGGAGCCCGCCATCGAGGCGATCTGTGGCAGCACAATCGAGGGTAGGTGGGAGAGCTGGTTCAGGCTGGTGGTGGTAGCGGTGGCCACCCGCCCGGAGGTGTCGGCGTTGAACCAGCCCAGGGGCAGCACCCGCAGACGCTCGCCCACGCGCCGCACCAGCGTGCCGCACACGTCGTAGGAGCCGATGGCGAAGGCCTGGATGTAGGCCCACGAGCTCAGCAGCAGTGAGGCAATTGCACTGGCCACGATCGCCCCCAGCCACCAGGCCGCAGGTGCGGAGAAGTCACCGCGCAGCAGATGGCGCAGGAACGGCACCAGGAACACCAGGCCCAGGCCCTGGAATATGCCGGCCACGAAGTGCGCGGCCACCATCAGCTTGAAACCGTGCGGGTCCGCCAAGAGGGTAAGAAGTCGCTTAATCACTGCTGTGCCTCCCACATGCTCTGGTAGGTGCCGCCCGCAACGGCCAGCTCCGCGTGCGTGCCGCTCTCGACTAGTCGGCCGCGCTCCAGCACCAGGATCTGGTCGACGTCCTGGATAGTGGCTAGGCGGTGGGCGATGACCACCACCGTGCGGCCGTGCGCCAGCCGGGCCAGGGCGGTTTGGATCAGGCGCTCGGAGTGCGGGTCGGCCTGCGCTGTGGCCTCGTCCAGCAAGATCACCGGGGAGTCGGCCAGGAAGACCCGCGCCAGGGCGATGCGCTGGCGCTCCCCGCCGGAAAGATGCCCCTCGTCGGAGCCCAGCACGGTGTCGTAGCCCTGAGGCAGTTCGCAGATCCGCTCGTGGATCTGCGCCGCCCGCGCGGCCGCCTCGATCTCCGTTTGGCTCGCCTGTGGCTTGGCCAGCGCGATGTTGGCCCGCACCGTGTCGTTGAGGATGCCGCCCTCCTGCAGCACCACCCCCATCGTGGAGAGCAACTCGGTGGTGGCGACGGCGCGCACGTCCGTCCCGCCCACCTTTACCGCGCCCTGCTCCACGTCCCAGAAGCGGGCCAGCAGGCGAACGAGGGTGGACTTGCCGGAGCCGGAGGGCCCCACGACGGCGGTAATCGTGCCCGCAGGCAGGTGGGCGGAAACGTCGTCCAATGCGAGCACGCCGTCGGCCTCGTAACGGAAGGAGACGCGGTCAAACTCCAAGTTGACGCCGGCCCGAGAGCGCTCGATGTGCTGCGGGGCGGTGGGCTCGGGCAGGGCGGGCACCTCCAGCAGGGCGTGCAGGCGCTCGGCGGCGCTGCGGCCCTGCCACAGCAGGTTGGCGACCATGACCATGTTGTTCAAGCCGGTCGTCAGGCTCACCCCAACCAGGGCGAAAGGCAGGATGGTCACCGGCTCAATCCAGCCGGCGCGGGCCAGGAAGAAACCGGCCACCGACACCGGCAACAACAGCGCGGCCGGCGCCAGGAACGCGGAGAAGACGGCGGTGGCGCTGCCCACGCTCTTCATGTACTCGTAGGCCAGGCCGGTATAGCGGTCCACCGCGTTCTCAAAGCGGGAGAAGTGCGCCTGGTCCGGGCCAAAGGCCTTCACGGTGGCGATGCCGTCGCTGAGCTCCACGGTGGCGGCGGTCAGGGCCTTCTCTGCGTCGATGAATTCCTCAGCGATGTTACTGTGCGTGGCCCGGCCGACGGCAAAGAAGCCGAGAATCAGCAGCACCTCCCACAGCAGCAGGATCAGCGCGAACACCCACGAGCGCGAAAACAGGAAAGCCAGGCCCAGCAGCGGGGTGCCGATGCCCAAGCCCAGGTCAGGGCCAAAGTGGGCCACGATCGTGTGGATGCGCGTGACGTCCTCGGTGATGATCGTGCGCATCCGCCCTGAGGACTCCTCGTTGTGCCAGCCCAGCGGCAACCGCGCCAGGTGGCGCAGGATCTTGGAACGCAGCTGGTGCCTAAAGGCTGACTCCACTTTGTGGACGTAGCCGGTGGCACCGGCGTGCAGCAGGTGGCTGAGCACAAAGCCAGCAGCCGTGGCACCGAGGCAGGCCCACGCCAGGGTGGTGGTGACACTGCCAGCCACCACCTCCTCCGCGAAGAAGGTCAGGGCGATCACGGGCACCAGGCCCAGACCTGCGGCCAGAAAACCCGAGACCACGGAGAGCAACATCGGGGTCTTAACGGGAGCCAACAGCGCGCCCAGCGGGCTGACCTCCGGCGTCTTCTTCTTTGCCATTCTCAACTCACATAGGTGGGGAATAGTGAAAAACCTTGGGCGCGCACCAGCCAGGCAGCCCCCGCCCCCAGGCCCCACAGGACCAGGAGCAGCAGGGAGTCAAGCCAGCGCCAGCGCGGGGTGTAGAACTCGGTGCGGCTGCGGTGCGCCCCAAAGGAGCGGGCGTCCATAGACATGGAGACGCGTTCGGCGTGCCGCACGGCGGCGGCCACCAGCGCGGGAGCGGACCGCACCCAGCGGGCGATCGGTCCCAGCACGGGCCAGTCCAGGCGCGAGCCGCGCAGCAGGTGGGCCTGGCGAATCGCCAGGTGCTGCTGGCGCAGCACCCGCCCCAGTCCGATGGCGGCCATGCCGGCCCCCGCGATCCGTAGCGGCAGCTTCAGGTGCTGCACGCTGGCGATCAGCGCCTGCGTGGGGGAGGAGAGCAGGGCGGTGTTGAGCACCAGGTAGATGACCGCCGCCAGGCGCACTCCCAGCTGGGCTCCGATGTTGAGCTGGGTGGGGGTCAGGTGCAGGAAGAGGAAGTGGAAGGTGGCGGTCTCGCTGACTGGCGGGGCCACGGCGACCGCCAGCCCCAGCGCCAGCACCGTGCACATGGCGGCCACCGCCGGCACCAAGACAGCGCCGCGCCGAGGGTTTAGCACCAGGGCCAGGGCAGCGGCCAACGCCGCCACCCCAGCGGGTAGACGCAGGTCCAGCGTCACCGCCGCCACCACGGTCAGGGGGACGATCGCTGCGAACGGGGATAGCGGGTTCAGATCGAGCCAGCCCGCCGGGCCCGCCGGGCGCGGCGGGGGAGGGGGCAACTGAACGGTGCCGTTCGGAGCGGCGCCCGCCTGCTGGGGGCCTAGGACGGAGGCGGTGGCGGCGTTCATGCGGCTGCTCCTGCGGTCGGGAGGTCGGCCCACCTGACCCAGGCCGGCTGGCCGGGGCGCAGGAGGCGGCTGAGCTGCGTGAGCGGGGCCGGGCATAGGCCGGCGTCGCTGAGCGCGTCCAGGTCGGTGAGTACATCGCGGGTGGCGGCGTGGGCGCGCACGCGGCCACCGGCCAGGAGGAGAACGCGGTCGGCGTGCTCTGCCACGAGCTCTAGGTCGTGGGTGGCCATGACCACGGCGGTGCCCTGGTCGGCCAGGGCGCGCATGTTGCTCAGGAGCCGGCCCGCGTTGCGGGCATCCTGGCCAAAGGTGGGCTCGTCCAGGTAGAGCACCTGCCTGGGCAGGGCGAGCGCGGCGGCCACGCTGAGGCGGCGCTTTTCCCCGCCGGAGAGGGTGAAGGGGTGGGCCTCGGCCAGGTCGGTGAGGCCGTACTCGGCCAGCAGGTGGTCCACCTGCGCCGCGATTTCGGCCTCGCCGCGCTTTGCCAGGCGCAGGCTGTGGGCCAGCTCGTCGCGCACTGTGTTGCGCACAAACTGGTGCTCTGGGTTCTGCGTGACGAGCGTGGCCAGCGGGTGCACGCGCGGCCTGCGCACGGGGCGGCCCTGGAACTCGAATGCCGCGCAGGTGAAGGGCTGGAGCCCAACCAGGGTGCGCAGCAGCGTGGATTTGCCGCAGCCGTTGACGCCCAGCACCGCCAGGATTTCCCCCTGCCAGGCGCAGAAGTCCACGTCCGTGAGCACGCGGTTCTTCCCGATCGACACGTTGAGTGCCGTAGCCGCGACCGTGGGTGGTTGCGCGTCTTTTTCCGTGGCCGACGTTGCCTGCCGCGTCTGCCCTGGCTCGACCGCGCGGCGGGCACGCGTGGGGGCGGCGGGAGGAGCGTCGGCCAAATCGCTGGCGGTGAGGGGCAGCGGACGCATCCCCAGCAGGGCGCCGACGCGTGTGGCGGTGGGTAGGCGGATGCCGGCCTCGGCCAGGAGGTCGGTCTGTTCGCCGAACACCTGCCGAGCGGAGCCCTGGGCCAGGACGGTGCCGGCCTTGTCCAGGGCGATCACGTGGTCCACACCGCCGATGAGGTGATCCAGGTTGTGCTCGACGATCAGGACGGTCGTCTCGCCGGACTGGAGGGAGGGCAGGCTCGCGTAGAACGCGGCCGCTGCGGCGGGATCCAGGTTGGCGGTGGGCTCGTCTAGCACCAGCAACTGGGGGCGCTGGGCCAAGGCGGCGGCCAGCAGCACGCGCTGGCGCTGTCCGCCCGAGAGCTGCCAGGGATCGGCCGTGGCCAGGTGGGTCAGCCCCATGGTTTGGAGCGCGCCGCTGGCGCGCTCCACTATCTCCTGCCGCGGCAGGCAGGCGTTTTGCAGGGCGTAGCAGACCTCGTCCCACACCGAGCCGGTCACCACCTGAGCGTCGGGGTCCTGCATCACCATCGCGGTGCGCGCCACCAGCTCGGGCAAGCCCGCGTCAGCCACCTCGCCGCCGGCAACCAGAATCGAGCCGCGGTAGTCGGAAGGCACCGAGTGGGGAACCAGGCCGTTGATGGTCAGCGTGAGGGTGGACTTGCCGCACCCAGACGGGCCCACCAGCAGGGTGGTTTGCCCAGGCTGGAGCTCCAGCGTCAGCGGCGTGGCGGGGATCCAGCCCTCCCGGGCGTGGTAGCGCACCTGCAGACGTTCGGTGCGGACCAGTGGGGCGGGAAGTTGCGTGCTACCCGCCGCGCTCACTTAGCGATCCCCACCCCGGTCCGAGCCAGGGCCTTGCGCAGGCCAAAGCAGGCGGCCATGCCCGCGTAGGCGGAGAGCAGCGAGACCGCGATGGCAATGGTGGCCTGGGTCGGTGTCATGGCCACCTTCATGGCATAGGCGTAGGCGGTGCCGTTCATGCCACCAAAGACGGTGGCACCGATGGCGTAAAGCCACCAGTCCCACTTGCGGTAGAGGAAGATCAGGAAGGGCAGCTCGATGAAGGCGGCGCCCAGCAAGTTACCCGGGATCGCGCCGAAGCCGAGCGGGGTGGTGAAGGAGGAGATGACGCCGATGATGAGGCCGCCCACGATGAACGCGCCGGGCTTGCGCACTATCACGCCGGGCAGGGCGTAGGCGATGAGCCAGGCGCCCATCAGCGCGCACAGGGCGATGACGTTCTTGGGGCTCGTGGCGGCGGCGTGGCCGAAGAAGGACATCGGCACTACGAGGAGCGAACCGACCACTGCTAGCGCGGCCACGGTCATCAGGTTGCGGGTGCCGAGTACGGAGTCGCGCAGCGCGCTCTGCTTGGAGGTGCGTACCACCTGCTCGGTGCTGGGAGTGGTGGCGGGCGCTTCCGTCTGTGCCGAAGGCATTGATCCCCCTAATTCAATTCCTTATAGGTGAGCCTGTCCTAACGAAGGCAAACCTTACTCCCGACTAGGGGAAGGGGGATAGGTGCAAGGTCCCTGGAGGCAGGGGCGATGCACCTTAGGCGCACTAACGCGGGCGCCAGGAGGGGGCGGTTCGTGCCTGGCGGAGCAGCGAGGGGCGGAGGCAGTCCAAAACACGGGTTGGGGGCGGCGAACCCCCAGTTCTCCGCCCCCAACCTGCCAAGGGGGTGTGTCCCGGAAGCGGGTTCAGTCCGCCGAGTGCATCGAGCGCTCGGCGTCGGCGCGCAACACCTCCATGCGGGCGATGGAGGAGTCGGTGTGGCGGTCGCTGACCAGGTCAGAGACCGTGCGCAGGTTCAACCACCACTGCTCCTTGGGACGGCGCAGCTCCAGGTCGATCACGCGGTCCATCTCCTCGATCTCGGCGGTGCCCATCGTGGAGCCAACCAGTCCCACGTAACGCACCTCGCCGCGATCGCTGCGCAACTGCTCCACCACGTCCTTCAGCGCGTAGTAGCTCAGGCGGGTGGCGAGCAGGCGGTCAAAGGGCGTCGGGTTACCACCCTGCTGGATGTGGCCAAGCACGTTCTGGCGGACGTCGTACAACCCCCGGCCCTCCTCCGCGAACAGGCGCGCCAGGAAGTCGGTGGTGTAGAGCTCGCTGGCCTGCTCGTTGCGGATTGCCAGGAAGAGGCGGCGCCCCTCCTTGAAGGAGGTGATCATGGCGTCGGTGTCCCGCTTGAGGTCGGCCAGCGTGATGCCCTCCTCCTGCAGGTAGACCTTCTCCGCGCCCGTGGCCAGGCCGGACATGTAGGCCAGGTAGCCGCAGCGGCGGCCCATCGTCTCCACCACAAAACAGCGCTTGGAGGCGGAGGCGGACTGGCGGATCATGTCCAGGGCCCCCACGGCCTTGTTCAGTGCCGTGTCCGCGCCGATGCACAGCTCGGAGCCGGGCAGGTTGTTGTCGATCGAGGCGGGCACCACCACGAATGGAATGCGGAAGGCCGGGTAGTTGGCCTGCTCGTTGGCGATCAAGCGGGCGCTCAGGTAGGCGTTGAAGCCACCGATCAAGATCACCGCGTCGATCTTGTTCTGCTCGATGGCGCGGGCCAGGGAGTAGAGCATCTCGCGGGAGGGAACCGGGCGGCGGGTGCCGAGCTCGGCGCCACCGTCACCCACCCACGCGTCGACCTCGCCCCAGTCCAGCGGGGCAACGCGACCGTCGATCAAGCCCTTGAACGATCCGCGCACGCCCAGCATCTCCATGCCGCGGTGCAGGCCCAGGCGGGTGACGGCGCGGGCGGCCGTGTTCATGCCGGGGGCTAGGCCGCCGCAGTGCAGGAGGGCAACGCGGGGAGCGCGCTCGGTGCCGTCCGCGTCGGTCACCACGACCGGGTCGGCGGGCCAGGCGTGGTCAGCGAACACGGCGGTGTCCTCCGGGGTGCCCGGCGGGGTGGCCAGGGCGCTGAAGATGCGCACCATCTCGCCGAAGGACGGGCCGCGGGCGGCGATCGCCTGGTCGTAGCGGCCCTCCTCCACCATGCCCTTGACGGCGCGGGTGGCGGCCACGGTCTCGGTCAGCGGCAGTAGCGCGATGCGGTTGCGGCGCACGCCCAGTACCTGGGTGGGGTGGCCGTCGCTGTCCTGGATAACCTCCTGCGCGGCGGCGTAGCCCAGCAGGGTGGACATCCAGCGGTCGTAGGCGGAGGGGGCGCCACCGCGCTGCACGTGCCCCAGGATGGTGATGCGCGCGGACTCGCCCATGCGGTCCTGAATGGCCTGCTGGACCTGCTGGGAGGTGATCGGGTTGCCGTTACGGTCCTTGGCTCCCTCGGCAACGATGATGAGGGAGTCGCGGCGGCCCTGCGCGCGGCCGTTGCGCAGCAGCTCCACCATGTGGTCCTCCCAGCCCTCGGCGGGCGGGTTCTCCGGGATCAGTACGTAGTCGCAGCCGCCGGCGACGGCGGCCATGAGGGCCAGGTAGCCGCAGTGGCGGCCCATCACCTCGATGATGAAGGTGCGCTGGTGGGAGGCGGCGGTGGCGGAGATGTCGTCGATCGCGTCCACGATGCGGTGCAGCGCAGAGTCCGCGCCGATCGTCATGTCCGTGCCCACCATGTCGTTGTCGATGGAGCCCACCAGGCCGGCGATGGTCAGCTCGGGGTGAGCGTCGCGCATCTCGGCGGTGATCTCCCCGTTCTCCACCAGCTCGTCCAGCAGGGAGGGCCACTCGCGGCGGAACTCCTCGGTACCAGTGAGGGAGCCGTCACCGCCGATCACGACCAGGCGGTCGATGCCCAGCTCCACGAAGTGCTTGGCGGCGGTGCGCATGCCCCAGCGCTCGCGGAAGGCGGCGCAGCGGGCAGTGCCGATGATGGTGCCGCCCTTGTGCAGGATGGAGCCCACGGACTCCCACTCCAGGCGCTGGATTCCCTCGCCGCCGTCCACAGCGCCCTGCCAGCCCTCGCGGACGGCGTAGGGCTGCGCGCCCATGCGCAGCGCCGTGCGCACCACGGCGCGAACGGCCGCGTTCATGCCCTGGGCGTCACCGCCGGAGGTGAGAATGCCGATGCGCGGCTGGGTTTCTGCGATGAAGCCAGCGGCGCCGTCTTGCTGCGTGAAGGTCGATTCAGTGGTCATGGGAACCATTCCTTTCCTACCCACCCCATTTTGCCTGCCAGCTGCGACCTGAGTCACCTCTATAGCGCGGTAGGCGCCACGAAATTCACGGGCAGCGCGAAGCTGTCGCCGCGAGGTTAGGTGCTTTTGGGGCCGACGTCCCACGCGCCGCCTGGAAAGCCGCGCCGCCTTTCCTTGTGGCGGGTGCCGCTCGGCGGTGCCGTGCCGTTTGTTGGGTTGCTGCCGGGCCGGGCCGGGCCGCCTGCCGGCCGCGGCCCAGCCTTCTTCCGGCCGGGCCTGTCCCGCACCATCACCCGCGCCGTGAGCCGCGAAGGCTCAGCCATCTCCCCGCCGGGCCTGGCACTGCCGTCGCCGGGAGGGCCGGCAGAGGAACGAGCGTGGAATAGGGGATAAGGAGTGCCAAGGGGGTGGGGCGGGAGCGGGCTAGGGCGCCCCGATATTAAATTCCGAAGAATGCCCACATTGGGACTTGCGTCCCGGTAAGGTGGTGGGCGCGCTCACACGCGCACTGTGGAGAAAGGCTCAGCGTGGATCTTTTCGAATACCAAGCCCGTGAACTGTTCGCTAAGCACGGCGTTCCGGTGCTGCCGGCAGTTGTGGTCACAGACCCTGCCCAGGCGGAGGAAGCAATTTCGGCACTGCCAGACGGTCTGCTGGTGGTCAAGGCCCAGGTCAAGACCGGCGGCCGCGGTAAAGCCGGTGGCGTCAAGCTGGCCCACAGCCCGGGCGAGGCGGTGGAGTACGCCAGGGCCATTTACGGCATGGACATCAAGGGGCACACGGTTCACCGCGTGATGATCGCGCAAGCGGCGGACATCGAGGAGGAGTACTACTTCTCGCTGCTGCTGGACCGCTCTAACCGCCAGTACTTGGCGATGTGCTCGCGCGAGGGCGGCATGGAGATCGAGACGCTGGCGGCCGAGCGCCCGGAGGCGCTGGCCAAGCTGGGCATCGACCCGCTGGCGGGTTTCACGCAGGAGGCCGCCAACGAGCTCTTGGCCGCGGCCGGTTTCAGCGAGGAGGAGGCGGCCAAGATCGCCCCCGTGCTGCTGAAGCTGGGCGAGGTCTTCACGGGTGAGGACGCCACCCTGGTGGAGGTCAACCCGCTGGTGAAGACCCCGCAGGGGGAGATCATCGCGCTGGACGGCAAGGTGACGCTGGACGACAACGCGGCCTTCCGCCACCCGCACCACGCGGACCTGGTGGTCAAGGAGGACGCGGACCCGCTGGAGCTGCGCGCCAAGGAGGCGGGCCTGAACTACGTTCGCCTGGAGGGCGAGGTCGGCATCATCGGTAACGGAGCCGGCCTGGTCATGTCCACCCTGGACGTCGTCGCTTACGCGGGCGAGGAGCTCGGGGTGCGCCCGGCCAACTTCCTGGACATCGGCGGTGGCGCCTCGGCAGAGGTCATGGCCGCCGGCCTGGAGATCATCCTGGGCGACCCACAGGTCAAGAGCGTGTTCGTCAACGTCTTTGGTGGCATCACGGCGTGTGACGCGGTGGCGCAGGGAATCGTCAAGGCCCTGGAGATGCTGGGCGACGCCGCCACGAAGCCACTGGTGGTACGCCTGGACGGCAACAACGTGGAGGCCGGCCGCCGGATTCTGGCCGAGGCGAACCACCCGCTGGTGTCGGTGGAAGAGACCATGGACGGCGCCGCCGCGCTGGCCGCAGCTAAGGCGAAGTAGGAGTCAGTCAGATGGCGATTTTCCTGGACAAGAACTCGCGCGTGATCGTGCAGGGCATGACCGGTAGCGAGGGGCGCAAGCACACCCGCCGCATGTTGAGTGCCGGCACGCGGATCGTCGGCGGTGTCAACCCGCGCAAGGCGGGCACCACCGTTACTTTCGAGGTCGCTCCGATTGGTTTTGGGGCGGACGACGTTGCCGCCGGCCAGGTCGAGGTGCCGGTCTACGGCACGGTGGCGCAGGCCAAGGAGGAAACCGGCGCGAACGTGTCGGTGGTCTTTGTGCCCCCGGCCTTCGCCAAGGCGGCGGTGCTGGAGGCCGTCGAGGCCAAGATGGAGCTGATCGTGGTGATCACCGAGGGCATCCCGGTGGCCGACTCCACCGAGTTCGTCGCGGCGGCGCGGGCGGCCGGCGTGCGCCTGATCGGCCCCAACTGCCCGGGCATCATCAGCCCCGGCCAGGCCAACGTGGGCATCACCCCGCCGGACATTACCGGCCCGGGCCGCATCGGCCTGGTCTCCAAGTCCGGCACGCTGACATACCAGTTGATGCACGAGCTGCGCGACATCGGTTTCACCACCTGCATCGGTATTGGCGGTGACCCGGTGGTGGGCACCACGCACATCGACGCGCTCGCGGCTTTCGAGGCCGACCCGGACACTGCGGCGATCGTGATGATCGGTGAGATCGGTGGCGACGCAGAGGAGCGCGCTGCGGCCTACATCGCCGAGCACGTCACCAAGCCGGTGGTGGCTTACGTCGCCGGCTTCACGGCCCCGGAGGGCAAGACGATGGGCCACGCCGGCGCGATCGTCACCGGCTCCTCCGGCACCGCCGAGGCCAAGAAGGTGGCGCTGGAGACCATCGGCGTCAAGGTGGGCCGCACGCCGTCCCAGACGGCGTTGCTCGCCCGGGAGGCGCTGGGGCTGTAGAAGCAGCTAGGGCTCGGCCGGCCGCCGCCTCCGGGCGGGAGAAGCTGGTAGCGGAGCTGGGCACTGTGGGGGTTGCGTAATCGCAACCCCCACAGTTTTGCCGCCGTTCGGCGTGGGCGTGGGCTGCGCACCAGGGTGGTGGGGCAACATGGGACGGTGCCTGGTTCTTCCCGTTTTTCCCGCCTGTCCGCCTTCTTTGGGGGCGCCAGGCGGGCGCAGGCGCGCGGCGGGGAGGAGCTGGACGCGGCCCTGGCCGCCGCCCTGCGTGCCGACGTGGAGGCCCGCGAGCGGCAGCTCGCGGGGGACGCCACCCCCACCACCGTGCTCTCCTCCGTGGCCACACGCGCCGAGGCTGACCCAGTCCAGGACGCGGGCAAACAGCCTGCCAGCGGGCAAACCGAACGCGACAAGGCGGAGCGCCACCCCGCCCGCGATGAGGCCGGCGAGACCGGCGAGGCGGCGGGGGAGAAGGGCGGCAAGCCGGCGGCCGCCGAGAGCGAGGGGCCTGGCGGAACGTCGGCCAGCGTGCCCACCACCCCTGCGCCGCCCGCCAACGCGCCTGCCGGCGAGGAGGACTCGCCGCAGAAGCCCGGCCGCCTCTTTGGCTGGCGTCGGGGCAATAGCGGCGACGCCAGCCGTCAGCCCACCAAGATCTACCCGCCGGCCTCGGTCAGCCGCGCCGTCTTGGCCGGCCTGGAGGCCGCCTTCCTGCCGTGGGCCGTGGTGGCCGGGCTCGGCCTGGCCGTGTTCTACACCCAGAACCACCGGCCCCCGGTGGACGGGATGCTCTGGACCGGCGCGCTCAGTCAGGCCACTGCGGTGTGGACCACCGCGTTTGGTGCGCCGCTGCACGGCGTCCAGTTGCCGCTGCCGCTCGGCTTCACCCTGCTGATCGGCGCAATGCTCTACTTCTCGCTGCGCCGCGCCAACGTCCATTCCACCGGGCCGCTGTTGGCCGGGGCGGCGGGCTTTGTAGGCGCGAGCAGCGCCATCGTGGTCTTTGCCCGCCTGGCGCAAAACGCGCTGCCCACCGCGCGCGGCGCGGCCGTGCTGGCGGCGCTGGTGTGCGCGGCGCTCGCTGCCAAACTGCTGGCCGCCAAGCCGCAGGAGGCAAAACCGGGCGACGCCAAGCCGCAGGGCGCCAAGGCAAAGGCGCCCGCCCGCCCCGTCCCGCCCTACCTGCGCTCCCTGACCGCCCACGTGCTGCAGATGGTGCGCGCGGCTGCGGCAATGGTGGCCATCGTGTGGGCCAGCGGCGCCCTGGTGGTACTGATCAGCACGGCCGTGCGCTGGAAGGCGGTGGCGCAGGCGGGCGCAGAGCTCGGCCTGGGCTTCACTGGCGCGCTGGTGGTCACCGTCATATTCCTGGCCTGGCTGCCCTCCCTCTCCCTCTGGGGCGGGGCCTGGCTGATGGGGGCCGGCTTCCAACTGGACTCCACCTCCCTCTACTCCCTGGAGGGCTACGTTCCCTCCACCCAACCGGCCCTGCCCTTCCTGGCCGCCGTCCCCGTGGTCACCCCCGGGTGGGCGATCCTGCTGCTGCCCGGCGTCGTGCTGACGATGGTCGGCTGGTGGCTGGCCCGCAGGCACTCGCTGCTGCTGCGCTCGGGCGGCACCGCGCTGGCGGCGCAGCTCCTCAACGGCTTCGGCGCGGTCGGGGCGGCGATCGTCTCCCTGCGCGCGCTCTTTGCCCTCTCCCGGGGAGCTCTGGGCGTGGCGGCGGAGTTCGCCACCGCCGGCCCGGTGGACACCGGCCACGCTGCCTCCCTACTGGTGGGGCTGGGGCTGGGATTCGTCCCCGCCTACGCCCTGGCCCACCCACAGGTCTGGCCGTTGGTGCGCCTGGCGCTGCGCGGCAGCGCCGCTGAGGTCACCGTGATCGGCCAGGACATGGCCCGCCACGCCCGCAACCTGAGCAAGGCCACGGGGAAGGCGGCCCGCAGCGCGGTCACCGACCTGGCCCGCGCCCGCAGCGGCAAGGACGGCGCCGCCGAGTCCCCGGCACCCCACAGCGAAACCACCGGCGGCAGCAAGGCCACCCCCACCCCCACAGAGCAGGAGGAAACATGACCGCCCTGACCGACACCCCCGGCGTCCCCCTGCGAATCGCGCTGCTGGCATCCGGCGGCGGCTCCAACGCGCGCGACCTGATAGCCGCTGCGGCAGCCGACCCGAACTTCGAGGTCGTGGGCCTGGCCACCGACCGTCCGGGCGTGGGCGCCCTGGACATCGCCGCTGCGGCCGGCGTGCCCACCGAGGTGGTGCGGCTGGCCGACTTCCCCGCCCGCACGCAGTGGGACGCGGCTCTCACCGCCGCCGTGGCCGCGTGGCAGCCCGACCTCGTGGTGAGCGTGGGCTTCCTCAAGCTGCTGGGCCCGGCGTTCCTGGCGCGCTTTGGCGGGGCCACCCTGAACACCCACAACTCCCTGTTGCCCGCCTTCCCCGGCATCACCGGCCCGGCCGACGCCCTGGCCTACGGGGTGAAGCTGGCCGGTGCCACCCTCTTCGTGGTGGACGCCGGCGTGGACACCGGCCGGATTCTGGCCCAGGTGGCCGTGCCCGTCCTGCCCGGCGACGACGTGGAGACCCTGACCGAGCGCATCAAGGTAGCCGAGCGCGCCCAGCTCGTCGAGTGCGTGGCCGCCATTGCCGCCTGCCGCAGCCTGGACGAGACCAAGTGGGGGCAGGCACCGGACTGATCGCCCGGTCGGCGGCAACGTCGGCCCTCCAAACCGTGCCCCGCCCAACACGAAGGGCACCGAGCGAAGGGCGACCGGCGGCAACGTCGGCCAAAAGCAGGCCGCAAAGCGGTGCGGCCGCATCCAGCGGTGTGCACCCCCACGCCCGCAATCCGGGGCGGGGCAGTAGACTGGCGGAGGCTGCAACTGGCGCGGGTAGGGCACTACCGGGGAGCGGCCAAGACGCTTACCGCTAGGGCGTCGCCCGCCTGGGCGCCCGGCTCTACACCAAAAGGAGAGTCATGGAAGTCACCGCCCCCACCCGTCAACTGGACGTGCTGCCCCTGCGCCGCGCGCTGATCTCCGTCTACGACAAGACCGGTGTGGTGGAACTGGGCAAGGCCCTGGCCGCCGCCGGCGTCGAGATCGTCTCCACCGGCTCCACCGCCGGCTTGCTGGCCGAGGCGGGCGTGCCCGTCACCCCGGTTGAGAAGGTCACCGGCTTCCCCGAGTGCCTCGAGGGACGCGTCAAGACCCTCCACCCGGCCGTGCACGCCGGCATCCTGGCCGACCGCCGCAAGGACGACCACATCTCCCAGCTCGCCGAGCTCGGCATCGAAGCATTCGACCTGGTGGTTGTCAACCTCTACCCCTTCACCCAGACCGTGGCCAGCGGCGCGGGCTACGACGCCTGCGTAGAGCAGATCGACATCGGCGGCCCCACCATGGTGCGCGCCGCCGCCAAGAACCACCCCTCCGTGGCGATCGTGGTTGACCCCGCCCGCTACGACGAGGTCGCCGCAGCCGCCGCCGGCGAGGGCTTCACCTTCCTGCAGCGCCGCGAGCTGGCCCTGGACGCCTTTGCTCACACCTCCGCCTACGACACCGCCGTGGCCGAGTATCTGGCCGCACAGCTCGCCACTGAGATGGACGACGTTGCCGCCTCGGCCGGCGAGCTGGAGGAGATGGTCTCCGCCCTGGCCGCCGATGGGGGGCAGGCCCGCGCGCTGCGCTACGGCGAGAACCCGCACCAGGCCGCCTGGGTCATCATCGACGAGTTCGACGGCAAGGGCGGCGTTGCCGGGGGCAAGCAGCTCCAGGGCAAGGAGATGAGCTTCAACAACTACACCGATACCGACGCCGCCGTGCGCGCCGCCTACGACCACGAGCGTCCGTGCGTGGCCATCATCAAGCACGCCAACCCGTGCGGCCTGGCGGTGGGGGAGACCATCGAGGAGGCCTACGCCAAGGCCCACGCCTGCGACCCCGTCTCCGCCTTCGGTGGCGTGATCGCCACCAACCGCCCCGTCACCGAGGCCATGGCCAAGGCCGTGGTCGGCGTCTTCACCGAGGTGATCGCCGCCCCCGGCTTCGAGCCCGCAGCGCTCGAGGTGCTCGCCGCCAAGAAGAACCTGCGCCTGCTCGAGGTGGGCAACCCGGTGCGCGGCGGCGCGGAGGTAAAGCCGATCTCCGGCGGCCTGCTGGTGCAGGAGGTCGACGTACTGGATGCCGAGGGCGACTCCCCGGCCAACTGGCAGCTCGTGGCCGGGCAGGCCGCTGAAGAGGCCACCCTGGCCGACCTCGAGTTCGCGTGGCGCTCCGTGCGCGCGGTGCGCTCCAACGCCATCCTGCTGGCCAACGACGGCGGCACCGTCGGCATCGGCATGGGCCAGGTCAACCGCGTGGACTCCTGCAAGCTCGCCGTCGAGCGCGCCAACACCCTGGGCACCCGCACCACAGGCGACGCGGCAGCGGAGGCCGGCGTGGGGGGTGCGTGTGCCGAGGCGGGCCAGGTCGCTCCCGAGCGAGCCCGCGGCTCCGTGGCGGCCTCCGACGCGTTCTTCCCGTTCGCCGATGGGCTGCAGATCCTCATCGACGCCGGCGTGCGCGCCGTGGTACAGCCGGGTGGTTCCGTCCGCGACGAAGAGGTGATCGCCGCCGCCAAGGCCGCCGGCGTCACCCTCTACCTGACCGGCACCCGCCACTTCGCTCACTGAACATGGACGGCCGGCGCGCGCACGAGCGGAGAACCCCACCCCTGGCAGGGCCACTGGCCCTGGCCATCGTGGTGTTCGCCGTGTGCGCCGCCGGCGTCGCATGGATCTTCGACGCCGCCGCCGCGATACGCCTGATCGGCGCGGCACTGGCGGCGCTCGCCGTAGGCCGACTCCTCACTCCACGCGCCGCCTGGCTGGCCGCCCGCCAACGCCCCTGGGTAGACGCTGCCCTGCTCGTGGCGGCGGCAGTCTCCATCTGGGTGCTCACCCACCTGGCGGCGGCAGACGGGGTGCTCTAGGTACCCCAAAATGCGCGAGCGGGGAAAATAGTCCCCCCTTCTGACGGCAGCGGCAACGTAGGCTATGGGGTGGTCCGGCAGTGAAGCCGGGAAATACCTCATCGAAGGAGTTGCCAACATGGCAGAGGCTCGCAAGCCCGTTAACGTCACCGTCACCGGTGCCGCCGGCCAGATCGGTTACGCGCTGCTCTTCCGCATCGCTTCTGGCGCCCTGCTGGGCCCGGACACCCCGGTTCGTCTGCGCCTGCTGGAGATCACCCCGGCGCTGAAGGCCGCTGAGGGCACCGCCATGGAGCTGTTCGACGCCGCCTTCCCGCTGCTCGACGGCATTGACATCACCGACGACGCCAACGTCGCCTTCGACGGCGCCAACGTCGGCCTGCTGGTCGGCGCCCGTCCCCGCACCAAGGGCATGGAGCGCGGTGACCTGCTCGAGGCCAACGGCGGCATCTTCGGCCCGCAGGGTAAGGCCATCAACGACCACGCCGCTGACGACATCCGCGTCCTGGTGGTCGGCAACCCCGCCAACACCAACGCCCTCATCGCCGCCTCCCACGCCCCCGACGTGCCGGCCTCCCGCTTCACCGCGATGACTCGCCTGGACCACAACCGTGCGCTGTCCCAGCTGGCAGCCAAGACCGGTGCCTCGGTCGCGGACATCGACAAGGTCACCATTTGGGGTAACCACTCCGCCACCCAGTACCCGGACATCACCAAGACCACCATCAAGGGCGAGCTGGTCTCCGACCTGCTGGCCGACCGCGCCTGGGTGGAGGACGACTTCATCCCGACCGTGGCCAAGCGTGGCGCTGCCATCATCGAGGCCCGGGGCGCTTCTTCCGCCGCCTCCGCTGCCTCCGCCGCCATCGACCACGTGCACGACTGGGTGCTGGGTAACTCCGGCTCCTGGACCTCTGCTGCGATCGTCTCCGACGGCTCCTACGGCGTGCCCGAGGGCCTGGTCTCCTCCTTCCCGGTCGTTTCCAAGAACGGCGAGTGGGAGATCGTTCAGGGCTTGGAGATCGACGAGTTCTCTCGCGCCCGCATCGACGCTTCGGTGGCCGAGCTCGTTGAAGAGCGCGACGCCGTGCGTGCACTCGGTCTGATCTGAGTTCCTTTCATATGAACAACAGGTGCGGGGGTTGAGCCCTTGAGCTTGGCCCCCGCACCTTGTCACCGTGAGGCGAAACACGTTCTAATGCGGGGCACCGGATATTGACGGAGTGGCGGTGGAAAACGTCGTCCACTCTGGATTTTCGCGGTGGACCGGACGCGCATGCAATGCGACAATTTGGACGTATTGCGCCAAAGGTGGCGCCCCACTCACGACTGGAGAATTGGTAAGCAATGACGCATACAAGCCGACGGTCGCGGATTGCAGTATTCGCTGCTCTTTCGCTAGCCATTACAGGAATGACAAGCGCGTTTGTTGGTGGCACTGCCGCCGCAGCAGACGCAGCCAAGAACCTCGCCCTGGCTGCTAACGGTGGAACCGTTACCGCTTCCGGCACCGAGGTTGCCAACAACTGGACTGCGGCGATGGGTGCCGACGGCGACGTCACCACCCGTTGGTCTTCGAACATGGCCGACAACGCATGGATTCAGGCCCAGCTGGCCAACCCGAGCCAGGTCCACCACGTCAACATCTACTGGGAACGCGCCTGCGCCCCCACCTTCCGCATTGACGTCTCTAACGACGGTGCCCAGTGGACCGACGCTACGGGTACGCTCAACGCTGTTTGTCCCGATGGAGCCACGGCAAACGAGACCCCGCAGAAGATTGTCCTAAAGGACGAGTACAAGAATCAGACCTGGAAGTTCGTCCGCATGCAGGGCTTGGACCGCAAGCCCTTCAATGGCCAGAAGTGGGGCATGAGCCTCTTCGAATTCGAGGTCTGGAACGGCGAAGAGCCCGCCCCGGTTGTGCCGGGCCAGGACAAGCCTGCCCTGATCCCGGTGCCAGTTAATGTTGAGTGGGGCACGGGCACCGACTTCGCGTTGAAGCCGGGCATCAAGATCATCGCCACCGGTGAGGGTGCGTCTTCAGTTGGTGAGATCCTCGCCGACGAGATCGAGACCGCCACCGGGATCAAGATGCCCGTTGTTGCCTCCGCAGAGGGCACCGGCCACATCACCCTGAAGGTTGCTAGCGACGTCAACACCGGCACCCTGACCGGCGACGAGGCCTACAAGCTGACCGTCGGCGAGGCCGGCGCCACCATCGAGGCCCGCAACCGCGCCGGTGTGTGGAACGGTACCCGTACCTTCAAGCAGCTCTTCCCAGCTGCTATCTACTCCACCGAGCTGGTGGTTGCTAACTGGAAGGCGCCGGCTGTCGTAATCACCGACGGTCCCCGCTTTGACTACCGCGGCTCCATGCTCGACCCGGCCCGTTCCTTCATCACGGTGCCCGAGGTAAAGAAGGCCATCGACTCCATGGCCGATGTGAAGCTGAACCAGCTCCACCTGCACCTGGCCGACGACCAAGGCTGGCGTATCCAGATCACCAACGATGGGCGCGTTGAAGGCGACACTATCGACTACACCAAGCTGACTGAGATCTCTGGTCGCACAGCCATGGCCGGACACCGCTTCGACACCCAGGCCGGCATCAACTGGAAGGATGAGATCGGTCGCACTGGTTTCTACACCCAGGAGCAGTACCGAGAGATCGTTGCCTACGCTGCGGCCCGCAACATCAACGTGGTCCCCGAGATCGACTTACCGGGTCACACCCAGTCCGCGCTGCACGCCATTCCCGAGCTGAACACCCCCGGCTCCTCCTTCGATGGCGGCGGTACCACCACGGCTCCGCAGCACTCCACGGGGGACGTTGGTAAGTCCTACCTGGACCCGAACAGCCAGGCTGCCAAGAACTTCATTTCCCACGTCTTCAAGCAGCTCGCTGATATGACCCCCGGCCCGATCATGCACATGGGTGGTGACGAGCCTCACGCCATGGCCGTCCGTTACGGTCACTCGGTCTACGCTGCCTCCGTTGCAGACATCGTCAACCGCGTGAAGGCAACCGGCAAGAAGGCCATGGGTTGGAATGAGATCGCCGAGTCCCAGGGCGTTGGTGCCGGTGACATCGTCCAGTACTGGACCGGTGGCACCACCCACACGCTGGCTGCAGTTGGCCGCGGCGCCAAGGTCGTTATCTCCAAGGACAACGCTGCCTACCTGGACATGAAGTACAACCGCGGCAGCGTGATCGGTCTGACCTGGGCCGGCTACGGTGACTTTGACAACTACTACGCTTGGAACCCGGGTACCGTTATCAACGGTCTGAGCGAAGAGAACATCATGGGTGTCGAGGGCCCGATGTGGGGTGAGACCCTGCGTGGTGGACGCGACGTCCAGTTCATGCTCATGCCGCGCGCTACCTCTCACGCCGAGGTCGGCTGGTCCCCGCAGGCGAAGCGTAGCGCCACCGACTTCAAGCTTCGTATGGGTGCTCACGCCCAGCGGCTGGTATACGCGGACCAGAACTTCTACGATGGCGAGCGCGCTACCTGGCAACACTCCGTTGCTGGTGCTCCAGGCTACGCCAAGCCCGGTGAGGCCACCCGTGTGATCGTCGGCCACCTGGCTGCTCCTGGTACCGTTACTGACGGCAACGGCGTGCGTCAAGCAGTCGCCGCCGACGCGTCCGGTGCTTCCAAGTCCACGGTTGAGGGGACTCTTACCTACACCATCAACTTCGGTGACAACACCCCCGAGGTGCAGGCCACGATTACTACCGACATGGCGCGCACTCGTACCACGGCCGCAGGTCTCTACAAGATCGGTGCCAACCACACCTACGCGAACGCGGGCCAGTACCAGATCACCGTGACCGGTTCGGACGGATCCTCCTTCCGTACCCTCGCTTACGTTGCTGCAGACGCTCCGGTCCCGACTCCGAAGACCTCGATCACGCAGTGCGGTACCGTCACCATGCAACTGTCCAAGACCACTCTCAAACCCGACGAGTGGCCGACGCTGACCGCTACGGGCTTCACCAGTGAGTCCTTTGTCACCGTGAAGCTGGGCGACTACGTCATCGGTACCCTGAAGACCGACGAGGCGGGCAAGCTCGAGCGCAACTTCCCGATTCCGTTCGAGACCTACGGTGGTACCTACCCGCTCACCATTGAGCAGACCGACTCCACCGGCGCCAAGTGCACCGCGAACACCAACGTTCGCATTGACTCCGACCGCGTGCCGCTGGCCAACCCGATCGACCTGACCAACCTGCCGGCATCCGCCGTTACCGCCTCCTCCGAGGAGACTGGTGAAAACGGCCAGGCCGTGAAGGCAATCGACGGCAACCCCGCCACCTTCTGGCACTCCCGCTGGCGCTCCAACGTGCCGGTTCACCCGCACTGGATCGCATTTGACCTGGGCAAGTCCTACGACCTGACCGGTTTCTCCCTGCGTGCTCGCGGAGACAACGTGAACGGTCGAATCAAGGACTTCAAGTTCCAGACCTCTACCAACGGCACCGATTGGGCTGACCACGTTTCTACCGAGATGCCGAACAATGTTCGGGATAACATCTTCCAGTGTGTCGAGGGGGCGCAGAACTGCACCACCTTCCCGAAGGTAACCACCCGCTACGTGCGTCTCTACATCACCAGCTCTTGGCCCAATGACAAGTGGGCGACTCTAGCCGAGCTGCGTCTGGGCGGTACCGAGACGACCGTTGCTCCGTCCCCGGAACCGACTGTTCAGCCCACCGTTCAGCCGAGCGTTGAGCCCAAGCCGACGGTGACCCGCCACTCCGGTAACGACCGCGTTGGCACCGCCCTTGCGATGTTCAAGGCTGGAAACTTCGCTGGTACCGACGCTGTGCTGGCCTCCGACGCCGGCTTCGCCGACGGCCTCGCCGCCACCCCGCTGGCCGACGCCCTCGATGCTCCGGTTTTGCTGACCCGCCCGGCAGGGATTGCGCCCGAGGTCCTAAACGAGCTGAAGGCGAAGGGGATTACGCGGGTCTTCGTGGTCGGTGGTCCGAAGTCCGTTGGCCCCAAGGTGGTGGCGTCCCTTAAGGGTGCCGGTATCGAGGTAGTTCGCCTAGACGGCGCGTCTCGCTACGAGACTGCTGCCAAGGTGGCAGGGAAGCTGAGCGAACTCAAGGGCGGCCTGAACAAGCTGTTCTTGGTGGACGGCAACGCGTTCCCGGATGCTCTGGCTGTTGGTGCGATCGCTCAGCGCCACAACGGTGCGCTGCTGCTGACCGACGGCGCCAAACTTCCGGTCGCTACCGTGAAGTACCTGGAGAAGTCCTCCGCTGACGTGGTTGCCGTTGGTGGCAACGCCGTTGCGGCGGCCAAGGGCTCCACTGTGGTGGGGACCGTCTTCACCCAGGTGCGTGGTGCTGACCGCTACCAGACCGCTGCCAAGGTAGCCAAGGACTTCGGTGGAGATAACGTGAAGGTGATCGGCGTGGCCTCCGGCCTCGTCTATGCCGACGCGCTTGCCGCCGGTGCCTACACCGCTCAGAATAACGGTGTTCTGCTTCTCACCGAGGCCGGCAAGCTGAGCGCCCCGACCGCCGACTACCTTAAGAGTGCCAAGGGGGCTAGCGTCGTCATCGCTGGTGGCCCGAAGTCGGTTTCCGAGGGCGTCAAGGCCGCTCTGGCAGCTCTCCTGAAGTGACCCCGTTGAGGTAGATCACCTCTGAGCACATGGAAACAGCGGGTGTGACCCGGCTATCATTGGTCGGGTCACACCCGCTCCTTTTGTGAGCGGAACCGTGTAAGAACAGCACGCAGAGAAGCGGGCAAAGAGAGGATTGCAATGGAGCGATCTGTGAGGGGGCATAGCACGCCCTCCGTCTGGTCAACCTGGCGGAAAACCCTATCAGTAGCAGCAGCGACCTCGCTGCTGGCAGCCGGATTTACGTCCGTGGCGCAGGCATCCCAATTGACGCCAATGGATAACCCCGCGCTGGAAGATGTGGCTACGGAGACCAACAAGATCACCTTCCCCGGAAATGACGGCAAGCCGCACCGAATTCGATGGGACAAACAGTCTTTCTACGTAGACGATGAGCGTTTGCACGTTTGGTCCGGCGAGTTGCACCACTGGCGTCTGCCTTCTCCCGAACACTGGCGTGATGTCTTCCAGAAGCTGCGGGCTTCCGGCTTCAACGCGGTCTCGCTGTATTTCTTCCACGGACTGCACCAGTCTACTGAGAATGGTAGCTACGACTTCTCCGGGATCAAGGACATCGACAAACTGCTAACGATGGCAAAAGAGGAGGGACTCTACGTCATCGTTCGTCCCGGCCCCTACGTTAACGCAGAGATTTCCATGGGTGGTCTGCCTGCTTACATGTCCAACTACACCCAGAGCTCTCTGCGCTCGGTGCAGAACCTGGACAAGGCCAAGGAATGGTTGGGTGAGTTCAACAAGATCGCCAAGAAACACCAGATCACCGACGGCGGCGGCTCCATTATCCTGTACCAGGCCGAGAACGAGTTGCTGTCCGATGTTTCTTGGCGTGGTGACTTCCTACGTGAGCTGACCAGATTTATTAAGAGCGACGGAATCACTGTTCCGGTCTTCCACAACGACTGGGGGATGGGCGGCCGTTTCGCTAACACCGCCTCTTACGGCACAGACTTCTATGCCTTCGACTGGTACCCAGCTGGTTTTAACTGCGGAAATCAGCGCGGAGGTTTTGCGGACCGCGAGAGCGACTTCCGCCGGATGGCCCCGAATAGCCCGATGTTCATCACTGAGGCGCAGGGTGGAGCTTTCACCCCGTGGGGTGCAGCCTTCAATACCGACCAATGCGCAATTTACACGGACTCCGGCTTCACCCGCGAATACGGTGTAGTCAACCTTGGCAACGGTGTGACGGCCTTCAACTACTACATGATTATCGGAGGCACCAACTGGGGCTGGACCGGATCTCCCTCTTCGGGCTTCACCTCTTACGACTACGGCGCAGCGCTGAATGAAGACCGCATCATCACGCCCAAGTTGGCTGTGCAGAAAGAATTAGGCTACTGGCAAAACGCCGTGCCTCAGTTCGCTTCCATGGATCCAGTTCAGGCGCCGCGAGTGGAAAACAACTCTGGTGCCAGAGTCAAGGCATACGAGCGCGTGTCTGTGGACAAGAGTTCTTCGGTCACCGGTGAAGGCACACATCTTTTGGCCTTCCGCCATGCGCAAGCAAACACCGAGCGCAACACTAACTTCACCACTAAGCTGACCTTGTCCTCCGGACAGTCGCAGGACACCGGCACGCTGATCCCGGCAAACGACCCGAAGGTTGCCTACACCGGCACGGTCACCGACGGTGAGAGCGGCGTCAAGGTGCTTTCCTCCAACGGGGCCACCGCCACGCTGCAGTTCACCGGTACCGGCATCGAGGTAACCGCGAACCCGGCCATCAATGGTGGTAACGCAAACGTCACCGTGGACGGCGCCCCAATTGGCACGTTAAGTACAAACGTGCCCACGCTGCAGAACGCAGAGCCGCGCAAGGTGCGCAAGGACTTCGGCACCTCTGCCCAACGCACCGTGGTGGTAACGACCACCAACGGCAACCCGGTGAACCTGGCGTCCTTCCGAGTGTTCGGCGCCGACGTGGCCCCCTCCAGCCAGACGGTGAAGGAGACCATCAACAACAACGACACCCAGCGGATCACCTACTCCACCGGGTGGCAGTACGCCAACAACGTGAACTGGACGCAGGGCGACATCAACAAGGACGAGCACTATTCCAAGACGCGGGACGCATACTACGAGTTCACCTTTACCGGCACCGGCATCGAGATTATTGCGCCGTACTCAGTCAACCACGGCTATGCGGACGTCTACATCGACAACGTAAAGGTAGGGCGCACCCACGAAGAGGTCACAACTGAAGCTTCTGCACAGAAGATAGTTTTCTCCAAGAAGGACTTGCCGGATCAGGAACACCGTTTGAAGGTGGTTGTTACTGGTGAGCCTTTCCCTGGATCGTCAGACCACTATGTTTCGTTGGATGCGTTGCGCGTTTACCAGGGCGAACCCAGTCAGGAACCGCCAGCTCCGGTTGGTGCTCTGTCCTGGGACCGTATTCCACAGAAGGAGGGCACTTTCCTCACTCTGGGCGGCCGCGACGCCGTCATCGTTACCGCTGACGCCAAGTTGGGTGAGCACAAGCTGCTCTACTCCACTGCTCAGCTCTTCGTGAACCAGGACATGGGTGATAAACAACTTCTGGTCCTGGTGGGTAAGACTGGCCAGGACGGCGAGCTAGTACTGGCTTACGATGCTCAGCCGACTGTGACTGGAGAGGTCGAGCAAGACTGGGACGCCGCCCGTAAGGCGATGCGCTTCAACTTCACTCACACCACCGCTCCCCAGGAGTTCACCGTCACCGCCGGGGGCAAGCCATTGACCGTTCGCGTGATCGACCGCGACACCGCCGCTGACGCCTGGCTAATCCACGGCCAGGACGGTGCTACCAACAAGCCGGTTTACCTCGAGGGCGCATACCTGGCCCGCTCTGTTTCCTTCTCTGGCAACAAGGCCCAGATTGTGGGGTCTGCTGACAAGGCACAGGACATGCGCGTCGTGCTGCCGCAGGGTATCACCGGTGCCTCCTGGAACGGCGCTGACCTGCAGGCTGCTAACGGGGTTGCCACTGGTCAGGCAGCTGCCCCCGTCGCATACACGGCCCCCACTCTGCAGTGGGTGAAGGCGGAGGAGACTCCGGAGATCGAGCCTGGATTTGACGACAGCACTTGGCGGGCGGTGGACAAGACTACCGCTGTTAACCAATGGCAGCAGCCAGGCCGCAGCTCTCGCAAGGTAATGGGCTCCAATGCCTACCACCAGTTCGAGGGTGACGTCTGGTACCGCGGTACCTACACCCCCAACGCTGCCGCCGGTACTATCACGGTCAATGCGAACGGCTCCACCGGACAGCCGGGCCACGGCCAGGCCCCGGCCTTCGCGCTGGTCTGGGTGAACGGACAGTACGCTGGCTCCGTCAACGCCGATGGTCGTGACCGCCGAGTCAACATTCCGGCTGGTGCCGTCACCGCTGGTCAGGAGGCCACCGTGGCGATCCTGGTGCACAACATGGGCCAGAACCTCGACTGGTCGGACGACGGCTTGTCCCGGCAGAACCGTGGTCTGGGTGACGTGGCCGTTTCGAACGGCAACTCTGCCTCTGTGGTGTGGAAGATCCAGGGCGCCCAGCACACCGACCCGGTGGACGTCGCTCGTGGCCTCTACAACGTGGGTGGCCTCTACGGTGAGCGTGCGGGTTGGTACCTGCCCGGTTACCCAACCTCGGATTGGAAGGCTGCCGCCAACATGCACGCTTCCAAGCCAGGCGTTGCGTGGTACCGCTCGAAGTTTGACCTGAACGTGCCGG
Source organism: Buchananella hordeovulneris (assembly GCA_030529545.1). Lineage (GTDB taxonomy): Bacteria > Actinomycetota > Actinomycetes > Actinomycetales > Actinomycetaceae > Buchananella > Buchananella hordeovulneris_A. Next base: position 1,586 of record JAUMWR010000021.1, on the reverse strand, counting down.
CCGGCCAGGACGTGGCCTTCCGCCTGGACGTCCAGTCCAGCCGTTTCCAGGGGACGCGCCGCTCCGACCAATCCCAGGTCTTGCTGTTTGTCAATGGTTGGAACACCGGTGTCTACGTGGGCGATATCGGTCCGCAGAACTCCTTCACTATCCCGTCTGGCTTCCTGAACATGAATGGAGCCAACGAGGTGGCGGTGGCCGTTACGGCCAAGACTGCCGGGCACGGACCGGACAGCGTGGTGCTGCGCGCGGTGGGCAACACCACCGGTGGCATGCCCTTCACCTTGAACCAGGCGCCGAGCGTTGGTGACTTCTCTGTGACGGCTACCCCGTCCAAGACGGACCCGAAGCGTCAGGAGCGTGTGGTTCTGGCCATCAACCAGACCATCCCGCAGCTGGCAGCCGGCACTATCTCAGCTATCCGCGTCGACTGGGGCGACGGGCTGGTCGAGACGATCACTGATGGGCGATACCGCCACGTCTACAACGAGGCTGGTGCCAAGACGATCAAGGCTGACCTGATCGACAAGGTGACCAACCAGGTGCTGGCTTCCGCCACCACCAACGTCACGGTCTCCAACCAGGTCTCTGACACTCCGGCCCTGCAGGAGGTAACTCCGGTTGCCCCGACTAGCGTTGACCGCTGTGGCACGGGCGATGATGCGATTACCATCCCGGTGGTTACCGGGGTTGAGTACCGCATCGATGGCCAGGCCGTGACCGGCACCGTCAAGACCAATGGTTTCAACAAGACCGTGACCGCAGTTGCCAAGTCTGGTTACGAGTTAGTGGGAACTGCGGAGTGGACCTTCTCCTTCCCGCTTACTAACTGCGTGCTAGCTCCGGCAGAGCCGATCGAGGTCATTGACCTGTGTGGGCAGGGGGCCGACGGCTACCTGCTGCCTCCAGTCACCGGTGTTGGCTACCGTGTTAATGGTGTAGCGGTGGAGGCCGGCTACTACCCGGCAACTTCCGCCGGCACCGTGGAGATCTTTGCGCACAACGGTTATCAGCTGCCAGCTGGAACGCAGACCACTGTGGCGCTGAACTTCACCAACTCCGCTTGCCCCGCCACCAAGGCAGAGCTGCCGCAGAATGCGATGTCCGCTACCGCTGACTCTGAGCAGCCGCTCACTGGCAATGAGGGGCCGGCCCGACTTTTGCTGGATGGGAACCCGCGTACCTTCTGGCACACCCCGTGGGGCGCCAATACTCCGCAGCACCCGCACTGGGTGAAGATCAAGGTGGCCGATACTGCTGTGCCGTTGGCAGAGTTCACCTGGCAGCAGCGACCGAACGGTAACAACGGTGCCGTCCGCAACTTTGTGGCGCTGGTGTCCACCACCGGTGACGCTGAGGACGACTTCCGATTCATCAAGGCTGGCCAGCTGAACCAGGGCACAGCCGTTCAGCGGGTGGACATGGGTGGTGTGCAAGCCAAGTACGTCATGATTGTGGCGCACGACGCATGGACTGGTCCGTGGACCACCGGCGCCGAGTTCACGGCCAAGAAGTACACCACCGCCCCGACAGTCCCGACGCCGCAGCCGACCGTGACCGTCACCCCGACGCCGCAGCCGACCGTG
>JAUMWR010000001.1:86200-127485 GCA_030529545.1 Buchananella hordeovulneris | reverse complement strand
TTGACGGCACCACGGTTACGACCACGAAGACTGATGCTGCGGGTAAGTACCTGTTCGCTGACCTGGAGGTGTTGCCGGGTGAGGCGAAGTACAAGGTGAGTGTGACCGCGCCTGCGAATTACGAGCCCACCACTGCTGGGGTGGGTAGTGACAAGGAGAAGGACTCTTCTACTGGTTCTGAGACCGCTAAGGCGTTGCCTAATGATGGGGATAAGGACCTCTCGCTGGACTTCGGGTTTGTGAAGAAGCCCGTGGCGGTTGATATTGAGAAGTACGACGGCACCTGGGATGGGGTGACCTTCCAGGGCGAGAACGCCGAGCTGGTTGATGGTCAGCCCAAGGTGTTGCCGGTGGGGGATCGTGATACCGCAGGTGAGGCTTTGGTGGTTAAGGCCAGCGAGACCACGGCGGTGAAGTTCACTGTGACTAACACTGGTCGGGGCGAGCTGAACAACGTCATTGTTTCCGACCAGAGCCTGGCTGGCCCGGCTTTGACCGAGTTGAAGTGCACCGTTGAGGGTAGCGAGCACGCGGCTAATGGCGAGGGCAAGGTTGTCCTGCCTGCGGATTGGGTTTTTGCCCCCAAGGCCTCTTTTGAGTGTGCGGCCGTGTTGCCTGCACTGGGCCAGGTCAAGCTCCACAGCGACAAGGCCATGGTCGAAGCCTCCCCGGTGGCTGGCGGCGACAAGGTCACTGATAGTGATGAGTGGCATGCAAAGCCGCGTCCCAAGGTCTGGGTTGGTGACTACGTCTGGTTCGACAAGGACAAGGACGGTATGCAGGATGAGGGCGAGGTAGGCATCAAGGATGTCACCCTGAGCCTGACTGGCCCGGATGGCAAGGAAGTTGTTGACGTGTTTGACAACCCGGTTGCCCCGGTCAAGACCGACAAGGACGGCAAGTACGTCTTTGAAAACCTGCCCACCCTGCCCGCAGGCCAGCACTACACCGTCACTATCACTGCCCCGCAGGGCTACCTGCCCACCAAGGAAGGCGTGAACAAGGGCAGTGGCGCGCTGGACTCTTCTACCGGTAGCTCGGTTTCGGTTGCTGACCTGTCCACCGATGAAGCCAATGACCCCACACTGGACTTTGGTTTCATCAAGCCCTCTGTCACGGTTGGTGACTACGTGTTCCAGGACAACAACGACAACGGCATCCAAGACGATGGGGACAAGCCCATTGCTGGGGTGGAGTTGAAACTCACCGGCCCCGACGGCAAGCAGGTCATTGACGTTAACGGTAACCCGGTTGGCCCGGTCAAGACTGGCAAGGATGGTAAATACCTCTTCCCCAACCTGCCGGTATTGCAGGATGGCCAGCACTACACCGTGACTGTTACCCCGCCTGCTGGCTACCAGCCAGCCAAGACCGGGCAGGGTAACCGGGAGAATGATTCTTCTACCGGTAGTGCTTCTTCCCTCACCCTGACCAAGGATGGGCAAAAGGACTTGAGCCTGGACTTCGGCTTTATCAAGCCCAAGCCCACCACTCCCAAGAGCGGTAAGGGCGGCAAGCTAGCCAAGACTGGTAGCGATGCCCTAGGCATCGCCCCCTACGCCATCGGTCTACTAGCCGCTGGTGGTGGACTACTCTTCCTACGCCGCAAGAAGAACTAACCACCCCCACACCCCAGCCAGCAAGGCAGGCAGCTAGCAGGCTAGGAGGCAAACAGTCAGGGCCCCATAACCACCCGGTTATGGGGCCCTGACCCACACCCACCAGGCGTGTAACCGCCCGGCCAGCAATCAATGAGGCCGTTCAAGCAGAGCGGCCGGCGGGACGTCGGCCAACCAGACTGCGTCCCTTAGGGCACGCCTGCCTGGATGAGGGTGCCCGGCCCGCCACCCACCCCCGCACGGACTTGGTGTTAAACGCACGCCCATGCTCATACACGCCCCCACAAGCCCAAGGTTGTGCGGCTAAGTCCAGGGCCGAACGCAGGGGAGAGAGACCGGGCGGGCGCCGCGACCGCGAGATTCCAACCAGCGGCGCCGAAAGCGGAAAAGGGCGATGTCAAGGGGTTATTGCCCGCACCCGGCACGCGCGCAAATACCTTTTACCGGCGCTAGAAATTAGGTTTACCAAGGGCAAAGAAAAACCGGGGAACCACACTGCCGATTATTGGCGGGGCGGTTCGACCCGGCTGTTCAGAAATGGAAGGTGCCGGGTGGGAGCCCTCCAACTCCCACCCGGCACACATCTCATAGGCCATTGACTAGCCCTGTCATGGCCTGGAGCATGCTTCCCGCTAGTCGCGCCGCACCGTAGAGCATCACCAGCAACGCTGCTGTTGCCACTCCCAGAGAAACCCAATAGATTGGCTCCCTCAAACCGATCTGGTCTTTCCAGGATTTTTCACCGGATTGCGCGGGCGGCACAGAGTCACACTGGAAGAACTCTCCCTGCGGAATCTGTAACGTGCTCACGAGATAAGACTCCCAGTTTTCGCTGCCCAGGTAATCCCTCTCACGTTCCGTTTTCTGCCCGTCCCCCATAGGTCGCAGGTGGGAAGCAATATCCCCCTGAAGGATGAGTAGTCTTACAAGCATGTGTCCTCGCCCAGTTCATCCCCTGCCCGGCAGCTGCACCCCCGCCGCCGTTGAGGACCTCGCAAACGCTCTAATTCCGCTGATTTCGCCGGTTTTTCCACGCTCGACCGGCGGGGCTAGCTCCGCCACTCCGCTCCCGGCTACTGCGACCACAGGCGCAGCCCCCTCAAACCGCCTCCCGGCGCCCGGTGGGGCCCCTTGCCCGGTAGTTTTCGTCCACGACCCCTCGCTTCCCCCGGCGCAACTCGCCACCCTGGTGGCCCGCATCGAGGCTGGACTGGCTGACTTCCCGCTGGCCGACGTGGTAGTCGCCACCTCCGGCTCCAGCGGCACCCCGCGCCTGGTGGCCCTCTCGGCCACCGCCCTGCACGCCTCCGCCCGCGCCACCAACGACGTCCTCGCCGCCGGCAACCTGACTGGCCACGCCCCTCTCCCGCCGCAACAGCTTCGCTGGGTCCTTGCCCTGCCGACGTTCCACGTGGCCGGCTTGCTGGTGATGTGGCGCGCCCTTCAGCTGGGTTCCCCTCCCCTAGTAGCCGATGCGAGCGGCGGTTTCTCGCCCGACGTTCTAGCCGAGGCTCTTTCCCACGCGCCCGCTCACGGCGCCGTCGTTCCCCTCGTGCCCACCCAGGTGCAGAAGGCGCTGGCCAACCCGCGCGCCTGCGCGGCCCTCTCCCGGGCTCGGGCAGTGCTGGTGGGCGGAGCCGCCTTGCCGGCCACGGTGGCCGCGAGCGCTGCCGAGACGGGCTTGCCGATGGTTACTACCTACGGCATGACCGAAACCTCCGGGGGCTGCCTCTACAACGGCGTCCCGTTGCCGGGGGTGGAGGTGCGTGTGGCGGACGCAGCCGGGCAGCCGCCTGTGCCGGCAGATCAAGCCGCTATGGCGGGCGCGAACACTTGGGACCAGACCGCCTCGGTGGGCGTGCCCACGCCGGCGAAAGTGGCTGAGGAAGGCCCCGCTGGGCCGGGCGTTGCCGTCGAAAACCAGCCCGGGCAAACCGCCCCACCCGCGCCCGGGCAGCCGGCCGCGCAGATTGGGCGCATCCTGCTGTCCGGTCCCGGCCTGGCGCTGGGCTACCTGGGGGACCCTGACGGCACGGCCGCGGCCTTCCTCACCGCCGACGGCAAGCGCTGGCACGCCACCGCAGACTCCGGGCGCTGGGACGGGCGCACCCTTGCCGTCCTGGGCCGCACGGACTGGCTCATCAACACCGGAGGTGAGAAGGTCTCCCCGGCGCAGGTGGAAAATGCCCTCCTGGCTACCGGCCTGGTAAGTGAAGCGTGCGTGGTGGGCGTGCCAGACCCGTACTGGGGCCAGGCCGTGGTGGCGGTGGTGAGCCGGTCCGCCGCAGGGGAAAGCGCCCCCCACACCTCCCCGGGCCCCGCCGCCGCGATTGCGGCCGCGCCAAACACGGCCACGGGCCCCGCGCTCGAAGTCGCAGCCGCACCCGAGACCGCGCCTACCTCGCTTTCCGCTCCCGCCCCCACCCCCTCCCCCGCGCTGCAAGAGGTGCTGGAGGCGGCGTGGCCCGCCTGGCCAGCGCCGCTGCGTCCCAAGCGAGTAGTGGAGCTGGCCGCGCTGCCGCTGCTGCCGAACGGCAAGGTGGACCGCGCGGCATGTGCCGCACTGGCGAGCCGGGCCTAAACTGGGCCGGGCAGTTTAGAGGAGATTCGATGACAAAGGTTGAGCACTGGGTTGAGGGCGCGCGCCTGCGGACGCTGCCGTTGGCCCTTGCCCCCACTGTGCTTGCTAACGGCGCCGCCTACTTCAGCACCGTGCACGAGTCATACCTGCGTGCCCTGTCCGTGCACCTCACCCAGGGCGGGGAGGCCAAGAACGCCTCGGTGGCGGCCACTATCCAGTTGCAGGCGGCGGGCTTCTACACCCCCGCTCGATTCTGGCTCCTGGCCATCCTGACCACGCTGGTGGCCCTCTGCCTGACCGTGGGCGTCAATTTCGCCAACGACTACAGCGACGGCGTGCGCGGCACCGACGACGTGCGCCTGGGACCGCCGCGCCTCACCGGCGGCGGGCTCGCCCGCCCGGAGCAGGTCAAGGCGGCCGCCTTCCTCTCCTTCGGCATCGCGGCCGTATCCGGCCTGGCAGTGGTGGCACTCTCCGGCCTCTGGTGGCTGCTAGCGGTCGGCGTCGCAGCGGTCCTGGCGGCGTGGTTTTACACGGGCGGCAAGCGCCCCTACGGCTACGCGGGTCTGGGCGAGCTGGCCGTGTTCGTGTTCTACGGTCTGGTGGCTGTGCTGGGCACGCTCTACGTGCAGCGCATGCACGTGTTCGTCTCCGACCTGTGGCTGGCCGCCCCAATGGGCGCCTACGCGTGCGCGGTGCTGATGGTGAACAACCTGCGCGATATCCCCACGGACAGTGCGGCGGGCAAGCGCACTTTGGCGGTGCGGATCGGCCCGCGCTGGGCGCGGATCTCCTTTGCCGCCCTGCTAGCGGTGGCCCCGGTGTGCGCGGTGATGACGGCCCCGCCGGCCACGGCCTTCCCGTTCGGGGCGGCGCTGCTGGCGGCCGGCATCGCGGTGGCGGCCCCTGTCCTGACCGGTGCCAAGGGCAAGGCCCTGATCACCGCCCTCAAGCGCACCTCCCTACTCACGCTCGCCTACTCGCTCGTGTGGGTAGCGCTCTGGGCGCTCGCCGCGCTCTGACCCCTTGTTACCGCCTAGGCTTGGATCATGCGCCAGTTGATCTATCTCCTCCCCCTCATCCTGACCATCTACGCCCTGGTGGACGTGGTGCGCAAGGATGAGGAGCGCGTTGCCGGTTTCCCCCGCGTCGCCTGGATTTTGATCATTGCTTTCCTGCAGCCCGCCATCGGCGCGGCCGTGTGGCTGATCGTCACGAAGGTCTTGCCGCGCATTCAGGCCGAGCGCGAGGCGCGTGGCGCCGCAGCCGAGCCGGGGCGCCCCGGCGGCCTGGGCGCCCTGATCGGCTTCCAGCGGGCGGAGGAGGAACCCGTCCAGCTCGCCCCAGACGACGACCCGGAGTTCCTTTTCCGCCTCAAGGCAGAGGAGCAGCGCCGCCGCCGCGCGGCCCGCGACGCCGCCATGAAGGAGCAGCAGCGCCGCGACCTGTTGCGCCCCCATCGACAGGGGGACGACGCCTCCACTGGCCGCAACGCCACCAACGCTCCCGGCGAGCCACCCAAAGGCGAGCAGGCCTACGGCGGACAGGCCGACGGCGCGGAGGACGCCCCGCAGGGCTGACGCCGCCTAGCCGATGGGCCGGCTGTTGCCCGACGCGTCACCGGCCGGGCTGCTGGGGGCGGCAGGCGGAACGTCGGCCACCAAAAGCTAGCTGAGCTCCTCGCCGGTATTGATCGCCGCGCCCGAGCAGCCCGGCACCATATCGCTGGCGCCGGCCACCAGGTCGGCCGCCGGCTCCCAGTACGACAGGCCCACCAGGCGGCGTCCCTCGAAGGTCAGCGACGTCAGCGAGGCCAGCGCGCACTGGCGCTTGCGCGGATCGTGGGCCAGCATGCGCTTCTCCAAGAACAGGCGCGTGACCCAGATCGGCAACTGGTGCGAAACCAGCAGCGCCTCGCCACCTTCGACCTGCGGTAGCACATCGCGCACCACCGCCGTCATGCGGCGCGCCTGCTCCAGGTAGCTCTCTCCCCACGAGGGGCGCAGCGGGTTGCGGTAGAGCCACCAGTAGCGCGGGCTGGCCAGCACCAGGCGTGAGCGGTTCACCGGCACGCCCTCGAACTGGTTACCCGCCTCGATCAGGCGCGGGTCGGCCTGCAACGGCAGGTCAAAAGCCGCCGCAGTGGGGGCGGCCGTCTCCTCCGCCCGCTCCAGGGGCGAGTGGATCACGGCGCGGACGTCGTGCTCCCCAGCCAGCAGAACGTCGGCCACCTGTTGGGCCATCGCCTGGCCGCGCGCCGAGAGGCGGTAGCCCGGCATGCGCCCGTACAACACGCCCGCCGGGTTAAAGACCTCCCCGTGACGCATCAAATGAACAACCGTGCGGGCCATACCCGGCTCCTAACTCTGCGGCGGGGCAGTAACGCCCGGCACCAACGCTTCCATAATCTGCGCCAACTGCTCCAGTTGCTCGCTAGTGAGGCGCTCCACCATGCGCTCGTGCAACGCCTTCAGGTGCACCGGCGCGATCTGCGTCAAAAACTCCGCGCCGTGCCTAGTCAGCACGGCCACCACGCCGCGCCCATCGCTCTGGCAGGACACGCGCGTGACCAAGCCCCGCTTCTCCAACCGGTTGACCGTGTTGGTCAGGCGCGAGCGGGAGAACGAAACCAACTCCGCCAGCTCCGCCATCCGGCGGCGGTGACCAGCGGCGTCCACCAGGGTCACCAGTACCTCGTACTCGCCCAAGGTGATCCCACAGTTGTCCTCCAGGTTGCGGTTCAGCTCGTCATAGAGCACCAGCGAACCGTGGAGCAAGCCGCGCCAGGCCGTGTACTCCGCTGCGGAGAAATGCCAGTGCCCCTCCACCGCGTGCGGGGACAGACCGAAAGCCGCCTGATGGGCCTGGCACTGCTCCTCCGTGTGCTCCCAGGGCAGCAGATCCTTTTCTCTCAGCCCAGCCGTCTCCAGTGACCTAGGAATCCGTTTAGATCCCACTGGCCGCCACCCCGCTTTCCCATCCGCATGCACGGCTAATGTGGGCAGTCTATCCCGTGCCCGCAGCGCATAAGCAAAGGGCCCGGCGGTTGCCGGGCCCTAACAGCTCACTTCTTGTTGCGACGCTGGTGACGAGTCTTGCGCAGCAGCTTGCGGTGCTTCTTCTTCGCCATGCGCTTGCGACGCTTCTTGATGACGGATCCCATTCGTACCCTCCTTCGATAGGCCAGGTGGCAAGTCGCGCGCAGCGATGCCACACGCCTGATGCGCGATCATACCGGGAAAAGCAAGGTCGACGCCAAAAATGTAACGTTGCGTCCAGCACGCCCCGGCAACAACCTGTGCGCAATTAGGCGAGTATGCTCACGCGTGCCCAGGAAAATAGTGCCCCAGTGGTAAGGAGGAGGGCCGTGCCAAAGCGCATAGAGGTGGCCGCGAAAAAGACTCGCGACTTCATCGACGCCGTCGCCCGCACCTCCCCTGCCCGCATGACCCTGGGTGTGTTCGCCACCGTCATCACCATCTCCACCTTCCTGCTGTGGACCCCCTGGTCCACTCAGACCGGCACCCGCCCGCCCTTCATCGACGCCCTCTTCGTCTCCACCTCCGCCGTCTGCGTCACCGGCCTCTCCACTGTGGACACCGTGGAGTACTGGTCCCGCTACGGGCAGGGCGTCATCATGGTCTCGATGATGGTGGGGGGCCTGGGCGTCGTCACCCTGGCCTCCATCCTCAGCCTGGCCGTCTCCCGCCATATCGGGCTCACCCAACGCATCCTCTTTGCCTCCGAAGCCAGCGCCAGCCGGCTCGGCGAGGTGGGTGCCCTGGTGCGGGCGGTCCTGGTCGCCTCCTTGGGGGTGGAGAGCGTCTGGTTCGTCTCCCTCTTCATCCACTTCCAGATGCAGGGGCAAGCCACGGGAGAGGCCGCGTTCGACGCTGCATTCATGGCCGCCTCCTTCTTCAACAACGCCGGCTTCTCCGTGCTGCCGGAGGGCTTGGAGCGTTACGTGGGTGACTGGGGCATGACCATCCCGCTGGTCATGGGCACCAGCATGGGTGCCATTGGCTTCCCCGTCCTCCTGGATGTCATCCCCAAGTGGCGCTCCCCGCGCAAGTGGTCCCTGCACTCCAAGCTGACCATTACCTTCTTCCTGTCCCTGAGTGCCCTGGGCGCCTTCGGCGTGTGGGTCCTAGAGCGCAATAATCCGCAAACCTTCGGGGGCCTGACCTGGAACGAGGCCATCCAGGCTGCCCTGGTCTCCGGCTTCAACGCCCACACGCTGGGCCTGTCCACCGTCTCAGTGGAGAACATGGACTCCGCCACCTGGCTTCTGCAGGACGCCATCATGTTCGTGGGCGGCGGCTCCGCCTCCACCGCCGGCGGCATCAAGGTCACCACCCTGGCCGTCCTCATCTTTGCCATCGTGGCCGAGGCCCGCGGCGACCGTGACATCGAGGCATTCGGTAGACGAATCCCGCCCTCCACTCTGCGCCTGGCGGTCTCCGTGGCCCTCATGGGCGCCCTACTGGTGGGCGTGGCCACGCTGTTCCTGCTCATCATCACCCCCTTCAGCTTGGACCAGGTGCTCTACGAGGTGGTCTCCGCCTTCTCCACCACCGGTCTGTCCACCGGCAAGACCTCCCAGTTCCCCACCGCCGGCAAGGCCGTGCTCGTGGCGCTCATGTTCCTGGGCCGGACCGGCAGCATGACCCTGGCAGCGGCGCTCGCGCTGCGCGACCGCCGCCGGATTGTCCGCATGCCAGAGGAAGCTCCGTTGATCGGCTGATACCCGGCCGGGCGGGCTGCGGCGCCGCCAACCTGTGGCGCGGCCGGGGTGGCGTTCCCAGCGCGTTGACTGGTGGGCCACAATGGAGTGCAGATTCGCTATAGCTCTTGGAAGGTTGGCACCCGTGGCTGAAAAGGCGCCCGGTTCGGGCACGCTGGTGATTGGACTTGGCCGTTTCGGTTCCGCAGTGGCCGTCACCCTCGACCGCCTGGGCCGTGAGGTATTTGCGGTGGAGCGCGACCCAGTGAAGGTACAAAAGTGGTCCGGTCGCCTGGCCCTGGCGGAGGCCGACGCCACGAATCTGGACGCCCTGGAGCAGCTGGGCGCCGACGAGTTCGCCTCCGCAGTGGTGGGCGTGGGTTCCTCCCTGGAGGCCTCCGTCCTAACCACCGCGAACTTGGTGGACCTGGGCATCCCCTCCATCTGGGCCAAGGCCACCAGCCGCGAGCACGGCCGCATCCTCAAGCGCATCGGTGCCCACCACGTGGTTTACCCGGAGTTCGACGCTGGCCAGCGCGCCGCCCACCTGGTCTCCGGGCGCATGCTGGACTACATCGAGATGCAGCGCGAGGGCTTCTCCATCGTCAAGATGCGCCCGCCGCGTGAAACGCACGGTTTCACGTTGGCGCAGTCGCAGATCCGAACCAAGTACGGCGTGACCGTCCTGGGCGTGATGAGCCCGGGCGAGCCCTTCGAGTACGCCTCCAAGGAGACGATGATCCAGCCCAACGACGTTATCATCGTCTCCGGCGACGCCTCCCTGCTGGAGGCATTCGCCGCGCGCCCCTGACGCGGACCACCAGCCGCGCCTCTCTGCGCGCCCCCGCCGGGGGCGACCGAGCTCTTCTGGGGGTGCCAGCCGCGTCTCTCCGCGCTCTCAGGCTCACCGGCGGCCCGTCCCCCGCCCGCGCAGCACACGTAGCAGCGCGAATTGTGCATGTTGGCGGCCGCAGGACCGCCCACGCCCGTGCAGCACACGTCCACCCGGGCCCGGCACGGCCACGGCCAGGCATCCCCTTCGCTCCGGGCCAACTTTGCTGGCTCAAGTGCCCAACTTCCGTCACCGAACCTGAAACAATTGGGTAGGCGACAGCTCGCGTGAGGAGGTAGGCGCGATGAAAACCCCCCGAATCCTGCTGGCACTGTTCGCCGGGGCGGTGCTCGCTCTTCCAGCCTGCAGCAAGCCCTTGGCCGGGAGCGACTCCCCCAGCAGTCCTGCCCCGGGCGGCGCGGAGCAGAGCACTCAGGCAGCGCCGGAGCAGAGCCAGGAGGCCACCGCCGCTCCAGGCCCCCAGGAGAGCACTGCGCAACCTGCCGCGCCCGGCGACCAGCCTCAGAACGGGCAGCCACAACCCGGTCAACCCGGGGGCGGCGCCCAGCCCGCTCAGCCGCAACCCGAACAGCCCCAGGAGGGCCTGACCCTTGCCTCCCTGCCCGCCAGCGGCGAGCCCCCGACTGCCTTCTACGGCCCGAGCACCCCGATGGCCGCGATTATCTCCTCCCCGTCGGGCAACATCTGCTGCGACATCTTTGATGGCACCTCGGTAAGCTGCATGATCAGCTCCTGGGCCACCGACATGCCGTACGGACGCGACAAGATGGGCCGCCCGATCATCGCCGTCTTCCTGGATGCGGACGGCAGGCTGGAGCAGGGCAGCCGGGGAGACCCGCCCGCCTGCTCCGGTGCCTACGGCGTGGCGCCCCAGATGCTCGGCTACGGCAAGACCGTGGCGTACGGCGGGTTCCTCTGCCACTCGATGGAGGTAGGGATGGCCTGCTGGCAGCCGGATGTGAAGCGCGGCTTCCTGGTCAACCGCGCCGGCTGGGAGGAGCTCAGGTAGCGGAGCGCCCGGCTATGGCGGCCACTTGGGCCGCCTCCGCCAGCGTGGCCACCTCCACTAGATGGCGCCGGTGCTGGGCGGACACCTTGGCGGCCGCGCCCGCCGGGACCAGGACCTGCTTCTGCCCCAGGCGCAGGGCCTCGGCCACGCGCTGGGCCATCATCGGTACCGGCCTGACCTCCCCGGCCAGCGTCACCTCGCCGATTGCCCCCACGCCGGCGGGGATGGCCCGCTCCCGGGCGGCAGAGATGACCGCCAGGCAGACGGCCAGGTCCGCAGCCGGGTCCCGCAGGCTGATCCCGCCCACGGTGGCCAGGAAGAGGTCCTTCTCCGCGAGCTTCAGGCGGCCGGTGCGCTCGGCTACGGCCACGAGCATCGCGCAGCGGGCGGAGTCCAGGCCGGACACGCCGCGCCGAGGGTTGGGGACCGCCGAGGGCACCGCGAGCGCCTGGATTTCCGTGAGCAGCGCCCGCCTGCCCTCCACGGTGACGGTCAGGCAGGTGCCCGGCCCGGCCGGGCCGTTGAGGGAGCGGAAGAGCTGGGAGGGGTCTACCACCTCCACCATGCCGGCGTCGGTCTGCTCAAAGCATGCGACCTCGTCGGCGGGGCCGTAGCGGTTCTTCACGGTGCGCAGCAGGCGCAGCGAGGTGTGGCGGTCCCCCTCCAGGGAGAGCGTGGTGTCCACGACGTGCTCTAGGGCCCTGGGGCCGGCCACCGCCGCGTCCTTGGTCACCTGGCCCACCATGCATACCGGTACGCCCATCTCCTTCGCGGCGCGGGTTAGCGCCTGGGCCACGGCCATCACCTGGGCCACCCCGCCGGCCCGCCCGTCCACCTGGGCTGAGGCGATCGTCTGCACCGAGTCCACGATGACGAGCTCGATGCCCTCGGTGGTGCTCATCAGGCCCAGGACGGCGCCTAGTTCGGTCTCGTCGCTCAGGAGCAGGTTAGGGCTATCCACGCCGATCCTGCGGGCACGCACGGCGATCTGTTCCACGGACTCCTCGCCGCTGATGTAGAGGGCCCGGCCGCCGGTGGCCTGGCAGACCGCATTGGCCACGGTCAGCAGGAGGGTGGATTTGCCAGCCCCGGGCTCGCCGCTGAGCAGGAGTACCTGGCCGGGCACCAGCCCGCCGCCCACGACGCGGTCAAACTCGCCGCAGGTGCTGCACTGGCGCCCCGCCGGGCTGGCGCTCATCACCTCGGTGACGGGGCGGGCGGGTTGCCGCGGGGCGCTGACCTTGACCGGGGCGCTGCCGGCGGAGGCGACGGCCACGCTGGCCGCGTCCTCCACGACGGTCCCAAATTCGCCGCACCGTGCGCACCGCCCGGTCCACTTGACGGGCTTGGCACCGCAGGAGGTGCAGACGTAGCTCAGCGAGTTCTTAGCCATGCGTTCACGCTACCGCCGCGCGCCAACATTTCTGGCGCGGGTGGCCCTTACTCCAGGACCAGCACGTTCTGCTCGCCGGCGGCCTGCTCGCCGCGCAGCAGGCGCACCACGTAGGTGCCGGCCGTGGCCTTGTCCAGCGGCGCGCAGCCGGCGCCGCGCACCACGCCGTCCCAGGTGATCGCTCCCTTCCAGGTCTCGCCGGCCTTCATGAGCAGCTTGTGGGGCTCGGGCTCTACCCCGGCGCACTCGAGCGTGTTGATGATGGTCTGGTTGCCGGAGGTGATGATGACGCCCACCCGCCCGGGCCCGACGTCTATGAGGCACGGCTGCTCCGAAGTGGTGGTGACGGTGAAGTCCACCTTCACCGGCTGGCCGGCCAAGCCGCTGCTGGGCACGGCCGGGGTTATCTGCACCATGTGGTCGGCGCACGCGACCGGGGTGGCCAGCGGGTTCGTGGTGGGTTCCGGGTTTACGCGCTTTTGCTCCAGCAGGGTGGGGATTCCCCACGCGAGCACGCCGCCCAGGAGCAGCACCAGGATCAGCAGGCCCACCACCATGGGTGAGGGCCGTTTGCCGCTGGGCATGCGTTTGGGCTTGGGAGTGTTGGTCTTGCGCAGTGGCGGCCGCTGCGATTGGGCGCGGCCCCGCTGTGCGGTCTGCGGCGAGGGGTGTGGACGACGTTGCGCCTGCCCGCTCGTGGGTGCGCGCCCCGGTTGGCGGTCGGCCCCGGCGGGGGCGGCGGGGCGCTGGCGGGGGGCGCCGCCGCGTTGCGCGCCGGCGGTCGGGCGCGGTCGAGGGCGCGGTACCTCGGTGGCGCTTTGGTCTTGCTGCAAGAACGCCGGCGGGGCGGGGCGCGGGCTGCGGCCGGTGGCGCGCGCCGAACCTGCCCCGCTGGGCCTGTTGGCACCGCGCTGGTTGCCGGCGCCGGGGTGGGGCCGGCGGGGCCCTCCACTGGAGGGACGGCGCGGAGGGGTGGAGTCTTGCATGGTTTCGACGTTACGGGCTGCGGCCAGGAGGGGCCACTTGACGCGCCGGGGCGCCAAGCGCGATTTGCCCTCAGCCGGCCGCCGGCGCGGTGGGGTCCGGGGTGCCCTCGGAGTCATCGTCATCCAGGAGGCACCAGCGCTCGACGACCATCCCGCTGATCAGCAGCAGGAGCGCGGAGAGGGCGCAAACCGCTGAGGCAACCGCCTGTTCACGGGGGTAGGGGGACACGCTCTGGGGCAGGGCGAACAGCAGTTGGGCCAGGAAGTGGCCCAGGAATCCGCTGCCCAGGTAGGCGGCGGCAAAGGCCAGCGCCACCACCCGCGCCGCGCCGACGCCGGTTACGCGCCGCTTGCCGTCGCGCCGCTTTACCTTCCACCCGGCTACTATGCAGACCGCCGCCGTACCCAGGATCGGGACGGCGCTAAACCACTGCACCGGCGGCGTGTAGCGGCCATAGTTTTGGGCCACAACCAGCACCAGCAGGGAGAGGGCGAACACCGCCCCTCCCAGCAGCACCAGGTTGGTCGCCTTCAGCCGCTGCATGGCTACTGCTGAGGTTCGGGCGCCACTGGTCCCCAGGCCGGCATCTGCCCCCATTCTTCGCCCTCAGCGGGCGGAGCGGGAGCCGGGGCCGGCGCCTCCACGGGGGCAAACGGGCTCACCACGTCCGCGCTGCCCGCCTCCGGGGCCAGCTCCTGAACGTCCGGCAGCGGGGCCTGCTCCACTCGCGCCTGCGGGGCGAAGGAGGGAGGCATGGTGGCCGGGGCCTCGGCGTACTCCATGTCGGGGTCGAAGAAGGAGACCTCGCCGGCGGGCTCGCCTTGCGGGGCCGCCTCGATCGGCGCGGCCACCTCACCCGGCGCTGGCGCCTCGACGGGCACCTCGGTCAGGATCGGCTCCACTCTCTCCACCGGCAGGGGCTCAACCTCCCACTGCCCGGCCACATCGCCAGCGTCGCCGCCAAACGGCGGGGCGGGCACCGGGGGAAGCGGGGCTTCGAAGACGAGCACGTCGCTCGGGTCGGGAGCCGGCACCTCCCACTGCGGGGCGGCGTTCTCAGTCTCCGCTTCGACGAAGGCGGCGCTAGCGACGTCTCCCACGGGTGCGAAGTTCGGGCGGAAGTCTTCGCCGGCGGGCGGGTTCACCCAGGCGAGCGGGTCGGCCTGGGCGGACTGACCAGTACCGGAGAGCGCCTCCTCGAACTGGGGAGTCAGCCCCGCCTCGGCCGGCGGGGCAAAGGGCTCCGCCGCCGGCTGCTCCCAGCTAGGAACCGCGTGCTCCTGCGGCGCGGGCGCGGCGGCTGCCGGTTCCACGGCGACGGAGAGGGCGGAAACCCCGGCCTCCGGGCCGGCTCCCTGTGCCCAACTCGCCTCTTCGACAGCCACCTGCTCGGCCTGGTCGGCCGCCTCAACGGCGTCCCAGGCGGCCTCAGCGGCAAGCGCCGCCTCTACCGGGAGCTCGAAGCCGAACCCGCCGGCCTCCTCCCCCGCGCCCGCTCCGGAAACGCCCTGCTCGGGGCTCTGCGCCGCGATGCTCTCTGCCTCGGCCGGCGCGGCCTCGAATTGCGCAGCCTCGAACTGCTCCGGCGCGGCGGCGTGCGCCTCTGCGTCCTGCGCCGCAGCGGAGAGCTCGGGTTGCTCCGCCTCCGGCACGGGCGCGGCTATGCCAGTGTCAACGCCGCCGTCCTGCCCCAGGGCGTCCGGTGCTGCGGCGGGCACGGCGTCCGCAGCGGCAAGGGCCTGGCCAGCGCCCCAGTGCTCGAACACCTCCAGCACCCCGGCGCGGTCCGGGGCCATCTCGCTGAGGTCGGCCACGCTGACCGGGTTGCCGGTCAGATACCGCCCGGGCTCCAGGAGCGCCAGCGGGTAGAGCACGAAGGCGCGCTCGGCCACGCGCGGGTGAGGCAGCGTCAGCTCCGGGTAGGAGGAGACGACGCCCTCGTAGTCAACGACGTCCAGGTCCAGGGTGCGCGCACCCCAGCGCTCGCCGCGCTCGCGCCCAAACTCGTCCTCGATTCCCTGCAGCGCCCACAGCAGGCCCAGCGGGGAGAGGCTGGTGCGGGCGGTGACCACCGCGTTGTAGTAGTTGGGCTGGGACTCCTGCCCCGCGGCCAGCACCGGCGCGGTGACCACGAGCGGGGAGACCTGGTCGATCTCCAGTTCCGCCACCTGGCCCAGGCGCTCCACGGCGGCGGCCAGGGTCTGGGGAGCGTCGCCCAGGTTGGCCCCCAGCGCGATCACCACCGGCACGGGCTGCACCGGCACGTTCGTCAGGGCGACGGGGCGGATCTGCTCCTCCTCGTGGGCCAGCGCGGCGCTGAGGGGGGCGGCAACTGCGGCCTCCACCGGCGCTTCCGCCGGGGCCGGCTCAGCGACGATGGCCGGGAAGCCCCCCTCCGGTGCGGGGGCCGGGCCGGGGGCGGCCGGCGCGATCGCGTCTGCCTGCGCGGCAACGTCGTCCATCGGCGGCGCGGAGAGGTTGCGCCGGTAGATCGTCACGGCCACGTCGTCGAAGGGCACCGCCAGCGGCGCTTCGGGCTTGTGGATGGTGACCTCGACGGCCGCCACGCGCTCGTCGTGGAGCGCCACGGCCGCCACGCGGGAGGCCAGCGTCTCGATGAGGTTGACCGGCTCGCCGGCCAGGATCGCCACGACGGCCTCGCTGATGGCCGCGTAGTTGACCGTGTCGGCCAGGTCGTCACTGCGGGAGGCAGCGCGCACATCCACCTCTAGAACCAGGTCGGCAACGAAGAGCTGCCCCTCCTCGCGCTCCTGCTCGTAGACGCCATGGAATCCCCGCGCCGCGAGCCCCTTTAGGGTAATCAGATCGTATTTGCGCTGCATTCTGCCCCTCCTTCTGCCTCTTGATTATCCCTGCCGGCCGCCCCTGGGGAGGAGTTTTCTCCCCGCGCCCCACAGCCTGTCTATCGAATCTGGTGGCCGACGTTGCCGCCGGCCGCCCCCCACGCGGCGGCCACCGCGCGCGCGTCTGCGGAGAAGGCAACGTTGTGTACCCGCACCGCCCAGGCCCCCGCCGCCCCGGCCAGGGCGGTGGTCACGGCCGTGGCCACGTCTCGCCCGGCCGCGCCCTGGTCTGCCGCCCCCAGCGCGGCGCCCAGCAGGCGCTTGCGGGAGGTGCCCACCAGCAGCGGGTAGCCGAGCTCGAGCAGGCGCCCGAGCTGGGCCAGCAACCGCCAGGACTGCTCGGCGTCCTTAGAGAAGCCGATGCCGGGATCCAGCACCAGGCGCTCCTCCTGCCCGCCCGCGGCCACGAACTTGGCGGCCTGGGCGGAGAGCTCCTGGCCCACCTGCGCCACCACGTCGCCGTAGGAGGCCAGGGAGTCCATGGTTTGGGGGGTGCCGCGCATGTGCTGGCACACGTACACGGGGTGGCCGCCCGCCAGGGGGCCGCGCTCCACGCGCAGGCGCGCCACGGTGGCGTGCATGAGCGGATCGTTGCCGCCGGTGACGTCGTTGACGATTCCCGCGCCGGCCTCCACCGCCTGCCGGGCCACCTCCGCGCGGAAGGTGTCCACGCTGAGAACCACCTGGGGCAGCTCGCGCGCCAGCGCCTCGATCACGGGCAGCACGCGCGCGGCCTCCTCCTCCGGGCAGACGTCGTCCGCGCCGGGCCGGGTGGAGTACCCGCCGACGTCGAGGATCTGGGCGCCCTGAGTCACCAGCTCCTGGGCGTGCTCCAGGGCGGCGTCCAACTTCAGGAAGCGCCCGCCGTCGGAGAACGAATCCGGGGTCACGTTTACCACGCCCATCAGCAGCGGCAGGCTGCCCGGGTCGCCCACGATGAGACGGGCCAGGGCGGCGCCGCGCGCGTGGGCTAGCTCGGCCCGCCTCTGGGCGCTGGCCGGTGCCGCCGCCCGGGCTTGGGGCGCTTTAATCACGCCCGCCCGCCCTGGATCAGCGCCATGGCCTCGGCGCGGGTGGCAGCGTTGCGCAGCTGCCCGCGCACCGCAGAGGTGATGGTGTGCGCGCCGGGCTTGGACACGCCGCGCATAGACATGCACATGTGCTCGGCCTCCAGCACCACGATCACGCCCTGGGCGCCCAGGCGCTCCACCAGGGCGTCGGCCACCTGGGAGGTGATGCGCTCCTGGACCTGCGGACGGCGGGCAAAGCCTTCCACCACGCGCGCCAGCTTGGACAGGCCCGTCACCCGTCCATCCGGGCCGGGGATGTAGCCCACGTGGGCATGCCCGTGGAAGGGCAGCAGGTGGTGCTCACAGGTGGAGTAGAACGGGATGTCCCGCACGATCACCAGCTCCTCGTGTCCGATGTCGAACACGGCGTCCAGGTGCTTGGCGGGGTCCTGCTCCAGGCCCCCAAAGAGCTCGCGGTAGGCGCGGGCCATGCGCGCCGGGGTGTCCCGCAGCCCCTCGCGGTCGGGGTCCTCCCCCACCGCGCGCAGCAGGTCCCGGATGGCGCGCTCCACGGCCGCTGCGTCGTAGGCCGGCCGCTGCTCGGCCTGCGCCGGCGCGGTCGCAGCCTGGGCCGGTACAGGCGCAGTGGCTGACTTTACCGGCGCCTGCGGCGCCGGGGTGCTCTGGGCCGCCGGCTGCGCGGTCTGGACCGAGCTGGGCGGAACTGACTTGGCGGACGCCTGCACCGCCGAGGCGGCGTGCCTGCCGCTTGCATTGCCGCTGCGCACTGCGCTGCCCGCCTTCCTGCTGGTTACAACCTGCTCCACGCTCTCCACGGTGGGTGCCCCGATCTCCACAGTGAGCCGCTCGCGGCTCCGCTGGACCGGAGAGACCACCGGCCCAGGCGGGGGCACGGCAGCCACCTTTGCCCGGCGGCGCGTCCCTTCGGCGCGGCGCGGGGATTCCTCAGTCCCCCACTCGCGGCGGCGCACCACCGCCGGCTGGCTGCGCTGCTGGCGCGCCACTTCCTCGCGGGCAGCCGCCAGCGCGGCCGCTGCCTGCTCGGCTTGCCTCAGCTCGCGCCGCGTCACTTGCCCTGCTCGCTTTCGTTCGTAGCGGGGCCCTCACCCGCACCCGGGGCCGGCTGCTGCAGCGGGATCGGGGCGGTCTTGGCGTCGGGGCCCGCGGTCTCCACCGCTCCCGGCACTGCGGCCGGGGCGGCCAGCGGCGCAGCCTCTGCCGGGGCAGGGGGCGGCGGCGCCATGGCGGGGGCAGCGGCAGCAACGTCGGCCGCCACGCCCAGACGCTCACCGGGCGAGGCAACGCGCGGGCCGGCCGGGACGCGGTCAGCCGCCACGCTCCACAGCTCGCGCGGCTCGCGCTTGACCACCGGAGCGAAGATGGCCTTCAGCTCCGCCTCCAGCAGCGTCTCGTGGTCCAGCAGCGCCTGCGCCAGGGCGTCCAGCACGTGGCGGTACTGGGTGAGAATCTCCCAGGCCTCGGCGTGGGCGTGGTCCATCAGGGCCCGCACCTCCGCGTCCACTTGCGCCGCCACCGCGTCGCTGAACTCCCGGCCTTGGCCGCCAAAGTACTTCGAGGATTGCTCCGCCTCGCCCAGCTTCACCAGGCCAAGCTGCGCGGACATGCCGTAGTGCGTGACCATCTTGCGGGCGGTGGAGGTCGCCTTCTCCAGGTCGTTGGAGGCGCCGGTGGTGGGGTCCTGGAACACCAGTTCCTCCGCCACGCGGCCGCCGAGCGAGTAGACCAGCTTGTCCAGCAGCTCGTTGCGGGTGGTGGAGTAGCGGTCCTCCGTGGGCAGCACCATCGTGTAGCCCAGGGCCCGGCCACGCGGCAGGATCGTCACCTTGGTGACGGGGTCGGTGTAGCGCAGCGCGGCAGCGGCCAGCGCGTGGCCGGCCTCGTGGTAGGCAGTGATGCGCTTCTCAATGTCGTTCATGACGCGGGTGCGCTTCTGCGGGCCGGCCATGACGCGGTCGATCGCCTCGTCCAGGGCGCGGTTGTCGATGAGCTGCGCGTTGGAACGCGCGGTCAGCAGGGCAGCCTCGTTTAGCACGTTGGCTAGGTCCGCGCCGGTGAAGCCGGGGGTGCGCTTGGCCAGCGCCTTCAGGTCCACGTCCGCCGTGAGCGGCTTACCCTTGGCGTGCACCGCCAAAATAGCCTCGCGGCCCTTCAACTCCGGGGCCTCCACCGCAATCTGGCGGTCAAAGCGGCCCGGGCGCAGCAGAGCCGGGTCCAACACCTCGGGGCGGTTGGTGGCGGCGATGACGATCACGTTGGCGTTGTCGTCAAAGCCGTCCATCTCCACCAGGAGCTGGTTCAGCGTCTGGTCATGCTCCTCGCCGCTGCCGGAGAGGCCGGAGCCGCGCGAGCGCCCGATCGCGTCGATCTCGTCCACAAAGATGATGGCCGGGGCGTTGTCCTTGGCCTGCTCAAAGAGGTCGCGCATGCGGGAGGCACCCACACCGACGTAGAGCTCCACGAACTCAGAACCGCTCATGGAGTAGAACGGCGCGCCCACCTCGCCGGCCACGGCCTTGGCCAGCAGCGTCTTACCGGTACCGGGCGGGCCGTACAGCAGCACGCCCTTGGGGATGCGGGCACCCACCGCCTGGAACTTGCGCGGGTCGGCCAGGAACTCGCGGATCTCCTGCAGCTCCTCGATGGCCTCGTCCACGCCCGCCACGTCGGTGAAGCGCACCGGCGGGTTTTCCTTGTTGTACTGCTTGGCCTTGGACTTGCCAAAGCCGCCCATGCGGCCGGACTGCAGCTTGGTGGAGATGAACCAGAAAGCGCCCACCAGCAACACGATCGGCACCACGAACGAGGCCAGGCTCATCCACCAGGGGGTGGTGGGAACGATCGAGTTGTAGCCGTACTTCTCGACGTTCTTCACCAGGCGCGCCACCTCGCCCGCCTGCGCCTCGACGTAGTTGAACTCCACGTACTTGCCGACGTTCCTGGGCTTGTCACGCTCAGAGGTAGCCGGGGCGGTGAAGTCCTCGGAGAGCTCCAGGCGCACGCGCTGCACCCCGTCAGTCACCTCCGCCCGCTCCACGGTCTTGCCCGCGAGCAGTTCCAGACCAGCCGAGGTGTCGATAGCCCGATAGGGGCTGCCGAACATGAAAAGGAACCACGCGGCAAGCAGCACACTGATCACGATGCTGCCAGTTACCTGCGGCGTGAAGAATTGGTTTTTCTTCTTTTCAGACATGTAGGTGGGCTTCCCTCTGTTTACTGAGTAATCCGACCGTATAGGAAAGTTCTGGGCGGCGCCTGAACGTTTCGCGTAGGGCTTTCAATACGGAACTACCGGCGCAAGGGGCCGGCCCGGTGCCCTGCCCTGGACAGGGGGAACGTCTCGCGGCGTAAAGCAAAGGCGGCGGGACCCACCGGCCCCGCCGCCTTCGTTGCACTACTCAGCCGCCGTAAACGTGCGGGGCAAGAGTGGCGATGAAAGGTAGGGTGCGGTACTTCTCCGCGTAGTCCAGGCCGTAGCCCACCACGAACTCGGTGGGGATGTCGAAGCCCACGTACTTGGCCTCCACCTCGACCTTGGCGGCCTCCGGCTTGCGGAAGGCGGTAGCGATCTCCACCGAGGCCGCGCCGCGCGCCAGCAGGTTGGACTGCAGCCAGGACAGGGTCAGGCCGGAGTCAATGATGTCCTCCACGATCAGCACGTGCTTGCCGGTGATGTCCTCGTCAAGGTCCTTCAGGATGCGCACCACCCCGGAGGACTTGGTGCCGGAGCCGTAGGAGGACACCGCCATCCAATCCATCACCACGGGGGTGTGCAGCTTGCGGGAGAGGTCTGCCATCACCATGATCGCGCCGCGCAGCACGCCCACCAGGAGGATCTCCCGACCCGCGTAGTCTGCGTCGATCTGGGCCGCCATCTCGGTGAGGCGTTCCTGAATCTGTTCCTCGGTGACCAGAACACTCTTGAGGTCTGCGCCCATGTCGCTAACGTCCAACTTGCCCTCCTGGTTGCGCTGCGCTTAGCAGAATCTTGCCACGTTTACGGACGGGTTACCGCCTGTGCCCGTTCGCGCCGTCTCCCGGGGCTAGCAGCAGCAGTTTGCCGCGGCGCTCCGCGCGGACCTGACCGGGCAGGTGTACCGCGCCCTGCCCGCGGTAATTCATCACCAGCTCCTCCAGGGCCGCCAGGTGCTTGGCGGTGATCCCGGCCGCCTCCCAGCCGGCGGTTTGCCCGGCCAATCGCAGCGCGCGCAGGCGCACCGCCGGCAGGGCTCGGGCCAGCTCCCCGCAGTCCAGCCCTACCGCGCCGGGCGGGACCGGCCCCTCCCCCAGGAATGGAGTGGCCGACGTTGCCGCCCGCTGCTTCCTGCTAAGCGCGGCCTGCGGCGGGGCGGCCGCAGCTGCCTGCCGGGATTGCTCGAACAGGGCTTGGCCCAGGGAGTCAAGTGCCTCCAGGTCCGCGCGAGCCTGGGCGGCGGTGCGGGCCAGGGCGGGCACCACATCCACACCGAGCGCCTGGCTCAGGGCAGGAAGGGCGCGAGCGCGCACGGCGCTGCGGCGCAGCGGCGAGCCATCTGCGGCGCGCCAGGGACCGTCGACGCTGTTGGTGGGGTCCTGCAGGAAGGGCACCCCGAAGGCGGCACAGGCTGCCTCCGTCTGGGCGCGGCGCAGGCCCAGCAGGGGCCGCAGGATGGTGGCCTGCCCGTGCGCCAGGTCCAGCGCCGAGCACGGCGCGATCCCGGCCACCGCCCGCAGCCCGGCCCCACGGGCCAGGGACAGCAGCACTTGCTCGGCTTGGTCATCGGCCGTGTGCCCCAGCAAAAGGACGTCCCCAGTAGCGAGCGCGCCAGCAAAGGCCTCGCGGCGCGCTGCGCGCGCCGCTGCCTCCGGCCCGCCGTCCCGGGGAGCGCCGGTGGGGGTGAAATGGGCGTCAACGCGCACGCACAACGGTCGCAAGCCGGCCTGGCGGGCAACGTCGGCCACCCAATTCCCCTCCGCAGCGCTCTCGGCGCGCAGGCCGTGGTCGACGTGGAGGGCCACCACGCGATCCCGCCACGCGGCGAGCGGTCCAGCCGGGCGGGTGAGCTCGGCCAGGGCCAGCAGCAGGGAGAGTGAATCGGCGCCGCCGGAGCAGCCCACCACCAGGCGCGGCGTGCCCGGCAGGTCAGCCAGGGTCGCGCGCAGCGCCCGCAAAACCGGCAGGGCAGCGGGCCCCGGCGGGGAGAGCGGGCGAGCGGAGGCCTCCACTACTGCTCAGAGATCGCGTAGATCAGCTCGTCGATCACGGTGCGGGCGCCGTACAGGCTACCCTCGGGGAAACCGTCGGAGATGATCGCAAAGTCCAGGGGGCGGCCGGACTGGGTCACCAGCGTGCCCGCGAGGGAGGCCACCGTGGAGAGAGAACCGGTCTTGGCGCGCAGCAGCGGGGTGTCCTCCAAGTAGCGGTGGTCGAGCGTGCCGTCCAGGGCCGCCAGCGCCAGCGCCGAGTCAAAGAGGTGGAGCTGCGGGAACTGGGTGGAACGGCGCGACACCTGCAGCACGCTCACCAGCGTCTTGGGGGTGACCTTGGATCGGTCGGAGAGGCCGGAGCAGTCGTCCATCACCAGGCCCGTGGTGTCCACGCCGGCCTGCTGCAAGAACTCCTGCACCGCCTGCGTGGCACCGTCGAACGTGGCGGGCTTGCCGGCCGCGATCGCCGCCAGACGGCACTCCACCTCCGTGGAGGTGTTGTTGGAGTCCTTGAGGGACTTGCTCACCAGGTCAAAGACCGGGGCGGACTCCACCGAGGTGAGCAGGCGGGCCGCGCTCGGCGTCTTCATGCGCTTCAGGTCGCCCTTAACGGTGATGCCGGCCTCGCTCAGGCGCTGCGAAAACACCTCCGCCGCGCTCATGGCCGGGTCGGAGTAGTAGCCGACCTCCGGCTCGAACGTGCCGTGCATGGCGATCGGGGTCACCTTGCCGACGTAGCCCTCGCTGCCCGCCCAGTTCGGGTTCCAATCGGACTCAGGGTCAAAGAGGGTGTCGTCCAGGAAGAGCGCCACGCCAGAGATGTTCATGGTCTCCAGGATCTGCGCGGTCTGGCGCGCCAGGTCTCCTAGGCCCGCGCGGCCGGCCACGGCCTTGGGGTCGCCCGCGTCCTCCGCCAGGTAGATATCTCCGCCGCCGCGCAGGTAGAGCGTCTCGCCGGAGATCATGACATCGGTGGTGAGGGTCTTGGCGGCACCCACGCGACCCAGCACGGTCATCCCCGCCAGGGTCTTGAGCGTGGAGGCCGGGGTGAGCGGCGTGGTCTCGTTGGCGCCGGCGATCTGCTCGCCGGTGACGGAGTCGATCACCACCACGCCGGTGCGGGCGGCGGGAACGGAGCGGACCGTCGGCGGCGGGGCGGACTCGCCCGGCCCGGCCGGGGAGGCCGGTTCCTGAGTGATCTCGCGGGCGCCGAAAACGCTAGCACCGGAGAAGTCGCGCACGGCCGAGCGGATGGCGGCTATCGCCTCGTCGCTGAGCTCCTCGCCAAGCGGGCTGGCGCTCTCCGCCCAGTTGACCTCCAGCCCGGGGAGTGTGGGCGGCTGCACAACGCGGGCCTCCGGCGCGCGGGTCGTGATGAAGCCAGGAACCACGTCCATAGCGTCCAAGGTCAAGTAACCCAACGAAGTTGCCACTACCGTCGCGGTCAGACCGGCCGCCACCCAAGCGGACTTCTCCATGGCACGCACCTCCTTAAATGCTTTGCGCTTCTGCCCTGCGTGTAAGGATAGGACAATAGTTGTTGCGCCCCCGGTTGCCAGAAAGGGAACTTGCCATGCTGGAGTTTGACGTCACTATCGAGATCCCGAAGGGCAACCGGAACAAGTACGAGGTTGACCACGAGACCGGCCGCATCCGCCTGGACCGCATGCTCTTCACCTCCACGCGCTACCCGGACGACTACGGGTTCATCGACAACACGCTGGGCGAGGACGGCGACCCGCTGGACGCCCTGGTGCTCCTGGAGGAGCCCACCTTCCCCGGCTGCCTGATCCGCTGCCGCGCGCTCGGCATGTTCCGCATGCGCGACGAGTCCGGCGGTGACGACAAGGTTTTGTGCGTGCCGGCCTCCGACCAGCGCGCCTCCTGGCGTACCGACATCGAGGACGTCTCCGAGTTCCACCGCCTGGAGATCCAGCACTTCTTCGAGGTCTACAAGGACCTGGAGCCCGGCAAGTCCGTCGAGGGCGCGCACTGGACCGGCCGCGAGGAGACCGAGGCGGAGATCCTGCGTTCCTACGAGCGCTTCCGCCAGGCGGGCCACCAGGCGCACTGACCTAACCAGCGTGAACAAGACTTTGGGGTGGGAGCCGCTGGCTTCCACCCCAAAGTCTTTGCTTACCGCTTCCGGCTTGGCGCTGGGGGTTAACCTACTCGCCCGCCGAAGGGCATGATGCCGCCGCTGTAGTACAGCGGAATTTCCTTGACGTAGTCACCGGGCTGCGGCGCGTGGATGATCATCCCGTTGCCGCTGTATATCGCCACGTGGTAGATGCCCCAGCCAGTGCCATTGGAGGACCAGAACACTAAGTCTCCCGGCTGCAGCGCGGCCAGTGGGACGCGAGAGGTCTCCGCATACTGCATGCGCGAGGAGTGGGAGAGCCAGTAACCCTGGGAGCCCCAGGCGGCCTGCACCAGGCCGGAGCAGTCGTAGCCAGCCATGGACTCGCCACCCCAGAGGTAGGGAACTCCGATCGCGTTGCGGGCAAAGGCGATGGCACCGGCGGCACCACCGTTGACCACCGGCGGGGCCGGGGGCGCGGGGGCCGGGGCAGGGGCGGGCGCCGGGGCAGGGGCGGGTTCCCAGCTATCGCCCTCGTCACCGCCGTCGTTGTTGGCCCACTCGCGCTCCTGGCGCTCACGCTCTTCCCTCTCCTGGCGCTCGCGTTCGCGGCGCTCGCGGTCTTCGCGCTCCTGGCGTTCGCGCTCGATGCGGGCGTTCTCCTCCGCGACGCGGCGGGCCTCCGCCTCGGCCTGCTCGCGGCGGATGCGCTCGTTCTCCTCGTCACGCTGGCGCTCCAGCTCGACGGTGGTGCCGCGCTGGGTCGCCAGGGCGCCCAGCACGGAGTTGCGCTCGGCGTCCAGCGCCTGCTCCTCGGTGGTGAGGGCTGCGGCCTGGTCCTGGGCGGCCTTGAATCGGACCTCAACCTCGGAGGTGGCGGCGGCCTGCTCTGCCTCGGCCTGAGTGGCGCGACGCTCCAGGGTGGTGGCGGTCTGCTCCAGCGCGTTGTAGTTCTGCACCTCGGCCTCCGCGCGGGAGCCCAGGTGGTCCACGGCGGCTGCCTTCGAGTCGATCTCCGTCAGGCCGCCCTCGGTCAGGTAGGGCTCGATGGCGCTCAGCGAGCCGCCGCCGTTGCGGTAGGCGTTGGTGGCCACCTGGGCCAGGCGGGCTCGCGCTGCCTGCTCCTCCTGCCGCGCGGCGGTGGCGCCGGCGCGGGCCTCCTCCGCAGTCTTGGTGGCAATGGCGAGCTGGTCGCGGGAGTACTGGTACTCCTCGGAGGCAATCTGGGAGGCGAGCTGCGCGGCCTCGCGCCGCCCCTGAATGTCAACCAGTTGCAGTTCCAGCCCGGCTACGGTGGCGGCCAGCGCCGCCTCTGCCCGGCGGGAGTTTTCAATGTCTTCGTCGCTTGGAGCGGCGTACGCAGCGGCGGAGAAACCGCCCGCCGCGAGCACAAACGCTAGGACCGCAGCCACCTTGCGGTGGAAGCGCCCGGAGGGGAACAGCGCCATGTGTTTCCTTTGACGTCGCGAACCGGCGAGGCAAAACCCTCGCCCTCTACTAAAGGTTCAGGGTAGCGCAGCTAGCTGCCGCGCTGGGCGGGACAATGAGGCAATTCACGCCCCCAATTTCCCCGCCGGCGCCGGGCGCTGCCCCTGCGGCCGGCCCGACACGGTCCAATCGCCGCGCACTTCGCGGGTACCACCGCGACGGAAACCACCCGGGCTGGCCATCCCCACGACCGCGCACCAGGGGCAATCCCGGCCTCCTTGCACGCAGGGCGG
This sequence comes from Buchananella hordeovulneris, assembly GCA_030529545.1. Lineage (GTDB taxonomy): Bacteria > Actinomycetota > Actinomycetes > Actinomycetales > Actinomycetaceae > Buchananella > Buchananella hordeovulneris_A. Next base: position 101,419 of record JAUMWR010000001.1, on the reverse strand, counting down.
ACACTTCTAGTTTGGGGTTGCCGCCACGCATTACGCTGAGCGCCGTGACTCCCACTGCGCAAGACCCCACCGGGTGGGGCTTTACCACCCGTCAGATCCACGCTGGTCAGGACCCGGCCCCCGGTAGTGGCGCGTGCGCCCTGCCGATCTACCAGAGCGCCGCGTTCGTCTTTGACTCCGCCGAGCAGGCTGCGGCCCGCTTCCGCCTGGAGGATGCCGGCCCCGTCTACACCCGCATCGGCAACCCCACGCTGGACGTGGTGGAGAAGCGGATCGCCAACCTGGAGGGCGGCGTGGGAGCCCTGCTGACCTCCTCGGGGCAGGCGGCGGAGACGCTGACGATCCTGAACCTGGCCCGGGCGGGCAAGAACCTAGTGGTCTCCCGCTCGATCTACGGCGGCACGCGCAACCTGTTCACCAACGTCCTGCCCCAATACGGCATCACCGCCCACTGGGTGGAGGACTCCCAGGACCCGGCCTCGTGGAAGGCGGCCGCCGATGAGAACACGGTGGCCTTCTACGGCGAAACCGTCCCCAACCCCACCGGTGACGTCTTCGACATCGCGGCAGTGGCCAACGCCGCCCACGAGGTGGGCGTGCCGCTGATCCTGGACAACACGGTGGGCACCCCCTATCTGATTCGCCCCTTCGAGTACGGCGCGGACATCGTGGTGCACTCGGCCACCAAGTACCTGGGCGGGCACGGCTCCACCGTGGCGGGCGTGATCGTGGACTCGGGCAACTTTGACTACGCGGCCAGCCCGGAGCGCTTCCCCGGCTTCAACGAGCCGGACCCGAGCTACCACGGCCTGGTCTACGCCCGTGACCTGGGCGTGGGCTGCCCGCTGGGCGCCAACCTCTCCTTCATCTTGCGCGCCCGCGTGCAGTTGCAGCGTGACCTGGGCATGTCGCTGGCCCCGTTCAACGCGTTCCTGCTGGCGCAGGGCATCGAGACCCTGTCGCTGCGCATGGAGCGCCACCTGTCCAACACCCACGCGCTGGTCAAGTACCTGGAGTCCCACCCGGCGGTGGAGTCGGTGCGCTGGGCCTCCCTCCCCTCCTCCCCGTACTACGAGGTGGCGCAGCGCTACTTCCCCAAGGGTGCCTCCGCGCTGTTCGCCTTCGATATCAAGGGCGGTCTGGAGGCCGGCCGGGCGTTCGTGGAGTCCACCAAGCTGTTCAAGCACCTGGTCAACATTGGTGACGTGCGCTCCCTGGTGAGCCACCCGGCGTCCACCACGCACTCCCAGCTCACCACGGAGCAGTTGCAGGCGGCGGGCATTGGGCCGGGCACGCTGCGCCTCTCGGTGGGCCTGGAGGACCCGAAGGACCTGATCGCTGACCTGGAGCAGGCGCTGGCCGCCGGCCAGGCCGCCGCGTTCGGCACCGAGTCCGCGCCCAGCCCCGCTCCCGAGTCCAAGCCGGTCACGCCGGAGAACTGAGGGCGGACGTGAGCAAACCGAGCTTGGACATGAGCCAGCTGCGCGCGAGCGGCGGCTGGATTGAGGGCGACCCGGTGGGCAACCGCCAGTTCGCCGAGCTCGGTTTGCTGCGCACCGAGGCCGGGGAGGAGCTGCCCGTCCGCCTGGCCTTCGAGACCTTTGGCACGCTGAACAAGGAGCGCTCGAACGCGATCCTGATCCTGCACGCCTTGACCGGGGATTCCCACGTGGCGGGCGAGTCCGGGCCGGGGCACCCGAACGGGCCGTGGTGGCCGCAGATGGTGGGGCCGGGCAAGGCGATCGACACCGACCGCTACTTTGTGGTGGCCCCCAACATTCTGGGCGGTTGCCAGGGTTCCACCGGCCCCTCCACGTTGGCTCCCGATGGCCGGGCGTGGGGTTCACGCTTCCCGCAGCTGACCCCCCGGGACCAGGTGGCAGCGGAGGCCCGCCTGGCCGATCACCTGGGTATTGCCCGCTTCCACCTGGTGCTGGGCGCCTCCATGGGCGGGCACCGGGCGCTGGAGTGGGCGCTCATGGCGCCGGACCGGGTGGAGAACCTAGTGGTGATCGCCTCCGGGGCGCGCACCACAGCCGACCAAATCAGTTGGGCCTACCCCCAGTTGGCGGCCCTGGAGCTGGACCCGGCCTTCAACAGCGGCGACTACTACGACGCCCCGCCTGGCCAAGGCCCACACCGCGGCCTGGGCATCGCGCGGGCGATCGCGCACGCCACCTACCGCACCGCCGACGAGCTCAACACCCGCTTTGGGCGCGTGCCCCAGAAACGGGAGGAGCCGCTGACCGGCGGCCGGTTTGCGGTGCAGTCCTACCTCGAATACCACGCCGCCAAGCTGGCGGTGCGTTTTGACGCGGGCAGCTACCGCACGCTGACCCACGCGATGCTGGCCCACGACGTGGGCCGACGCCGCGGCGGCTACGTGCGCGCGCTGCAGCAGATTCAGGCCCGCACGCTGGTGGTGGCGGTGGATTCCGACCGCCTCTTCCCGCCCGCTGAGTCCCACCTGATCGCCACCCACGTGCCGGACGCCCAGTTGATGATGCTCTCCTCCCCGTGTGGCCACGACGGCTTCTTGGTGGAGAGCGACGAGCTCGCGGCCGCCTTGGCGGAGTTCCTGGCCACCGCCCCCGCGTTCGTGCGGGCCGTCCCGGTGGCAGGCGAGGGCGAGTTGGACGACGCCGCGCGCCCGGCCGCTTTGGTGGCCGACGCTGCCGCCGGCCGCTTCGAAATGGGCCGCCCCCCGATCGGCGATGGCGGCGAGGAGAACTCGACGGCGCGGCTGACGGAGCTGTTTGCACGCCGCCGCCGGGGCAACGACCGGGGCGGCTGGTACTCCGCCCGCTGACCCGGCTTCTCACCCTCGCTGACCCGTCCACTACAGACCTCCCCACCCGGTCCGGGGGAGCCAGCGCGCTGCCCGCCCCACTCCGGTGCCCGCGCACAGCCCTTCGTGGCGCAGTGAAGCCCTTGCCCCGCCCGCACCGCTTACCCATTTCCCATCCGCTTTCCTCGCTCGCCGCCGTCTCCTCTCCCGGCGCGAGAGTTCCTTCCGCCCCGCCGGTGCTTTCCTTGCCCCGTTGCCGCGCGGGCGCGGGTCCTCAAAAGGCGCGGTGGCGCGCCAGCAGGGGGCGGGCGGCGGCAACGTCGGGCAAAGTAGAGGCATGACCGAGCAGGCGCTTCTAACTCAGTGGGTCCCCGACGTGCTGGTGGGATTCGAGCAGGCGATCATCCCCCTCGTCCCGGACGAAGACCCGCCCACGCTCGCCACCCTCGTGCGGCTGGAGGACGAGCACCAGAGCGAGGATCCCACCTTCGCCCTGCTTCACCTGCACGGCTGGAACGACTACTTCCACCAGGTGGAGCTGGCCCACCAGGTGGCGCGCCTGGCGGGGGCCTTCTTCGCGCTCGACCTGCGCCGCTACGGGCGCTCGATCCGTCCCGGGCACCCGCGCGGGTACGTCGAGGACCTCTCCACCTACGACGAGGAGATCGGACGCAGCCTGGCCCACATCCGGGCCGCCTACCCCGGCATCCCCGTCGTCCTCATGGGGCACTCCACCGGCGGGCTCGTGGCCACCCGGTGGGCACAACGCCACCCCGGGCAGTTAGCCGGCCTGTTGCTGAACTCCCCCTGGCTGGACTCGGGCACCGGGCAGGTGGGGCGCACCCTGCTGCACGGGCTCATCGAGGCTTTCAACAGTATGAGCCCACGCTCCGAATACAAGCTGGCCATCCCCCCGGACTACCAGGAACTCAGCGGCCCCTGGCAGGACAAGTGGGGCGAGAAGCCCGCGTGGGCCAAGGACTTCCCTCGCGACCCCGCCCTGTTGGGCTGGGACTTCATCGAGGGCTACTCCACCACCAGCTACATGACCGCCCGTCCCGGCTGGGCCCGCGCCATCGCCGTAGCCCAGAGCGAACTAGCCGGTGCCCCCAGCATCGACTGCCCCATCTTCCTGGCGCACTCTCACGCCTCCGCCACAGCGGATGCCAACGACGTGCGGACCCGATATGCCGACGCAGTCCTGGACGTGGACTCTATGGTGCAGCGCGGCATCGAGCTGGGCGACGAGGTTACGTTGCTGCGGCTGCGCTGCCCCCACGATGTCACCATGGCCGACCCGCCCGAACGCGAACGGTTCTACCGGGCCATGGCCGGCTGGCTGGATTCCCTCGTATTCGCCCGCCCCGCCTATACCCCCCTATTCATCGAGGCAGAGAGTTCCTCCCCGCTGCTAACCACCGGCAACAGCTAACCTGCTTTCCCCTGGGGCGTTTGGGCTCGCTCGCCGCGCAAAGGCGCACGCGATCGGGTAAAAAGGCACTGGCACGACGAAAGGAGCCAACGATGAACTTGGACGACATCAAGGGCAAGGCGAGCGAGCTGGCTGCCAAGGCTGGCGACATGCTCCCCGCCGACAAGGTTGAGGAAGTAAGCGACAAGGTGCTCGACTCCGTGGCCTCCGCCGCTGACAAGGTCACCGGTGGCAAGTTCACCGACAAGATCGAGGCTGCCCGCGACGCGGTAGACAAGCAGCTCGGCAACTGAACTAAGCCAACTGGTGGGCTCCCGGCAGGTTTTCCTGCCGGGAGCCCACCGCTTTTTTTGCTGTTGCCCGGCACCTGGAAGGAGCGCAGCTGCTCCCCTGGCAGTACCCGCCCCGATATCTGCGCCCTTAATTTCATTCCCGCGTATGAGGATGAACTTGGGAATTCTCCGGGAGAATAGAGGCAGCAGAAAGGAAAAGACCATGAGCTACCCGCAGAACCCGCAGTCCGCACAGCCGGGACAGTCTAGCGAGCCCGCATACGGCGTGTACGCCGCCCCGACCGCCCCTCACCCCACGACGCCGCCCACCTACGGCGCGTTCCAGTCTTCCCCGCAGCCGGCCGGCCCCATCCCCACCCGCACCGCCCCGGTGATCATGCTGGTGCTCTCCATCATCGCCATGATCCTGGGTCCCATCATCGCCATTGGCGCCGTGGCCGGCACCGCCTTCAACCTCCTCGAGGACATGGCGATCGTCAGCAGCGGCCACGAGGTGCACCTGACCGCTGGTGAGAAGATGATCTCCGCCTCCGCCTCCGCCGGCGTCGAGATGGACCAGTCCAACCTGCTGCGGGACTGCGTCCTGGTGAGCGCGGACGGTACCTCCGTTAGCGCCAGCCACTCCTCCGGCCTGGGCAACATGCCCGTCTACGCCATCCCCAGCGACGGCCTCTACACCGTTAGCTGCCCGGCCACCGAGGTCACGATCTTCAAGGCCTTCGACGTTTCCACCGCCAAGGGCCTGCTGGCCCCGATCATGCTGGGCTTCGGCCTCGGCTTCGTGGGCTTCGTCTGTCTCATCATCTCCATCGTCTGGCTCGTCAAGCGCAACAAGGCCATCCGCTTGGCCACCCAGCGCTACTGAGCGCTAGCCGCACAAAAGGTTTGGGGCCAGGTTCGATAGAACCTGGCCCCAAACCTTTTGCTGTTTCACCGCACCACCGGCTTTGCCGCGCTGTCGCCTGACCATCGCGCGGGCTTGGCTCCCCCGGTACGCGCTGTCCGGTGAGAGCTACCCGCTGGGTGGTCCTCAGACGGCTCTCCCAGCAGCGGGTTGCCCGGTGCGTGGCTTTTCCCCCGCCGCGCACCGGGCAACTGAGCGCTAGGCTTGCGCCGCCCCCAGGTGGGAGCGGAAGAACTCCTGCTCCATCGCCTGCACGCGCGCGGCCTGCGCATTGGTGGAGGCCCCGCCGTGACCGCCCTCGATGTTCTCGAAGTAGGTGACGTCCTTGCCTGCCTCCAGCATCCGGTAGGCCAGCGTGCGGGCGTGGGCCGGGTGCACGCGGTCGTCCTTCGTGGAGGTGGTGAAGAAGATCGGCGGGTAGTCCTGCTTAGCGTCGAACAGGTGGTAGGCGCTGAAGGTGCGCATGAACTCCCACTGCGCCGGGTCGTCCGGGTCGCCGTACTCGGCTATCCAGGACGCGCCTGCCAGCAGGGTGTGGAAGCGGCGCATGTCCAGCAGTGGCACCTTGCACACGATCGCCCCGAAGTGGTCCGGGTACTGAGTGAGCATGTTGCCCATCAGCAGCCCCCCGTTGCTACCACCCCAGCAGCCCAGCCGCGAGGCACTGGTGTAGCCGCGCTCCACCAGGTTCGCCGCCACCGCCGCGAAGTCCTCGTAGGCCTTGTGGCGCTTCTCCTTCAGCGCCGCCGCGTGCCAGCGCGGCCCGTACTCGCCGCCGCCGCGGATGTTGGCCACCGCGTAGACGCCGCCCTCGGCCACCCAAGTCGATCCCATCACCGCCGCGTAACCCGGCAGGTAGGACACCTCGAAGCCGCCGTAGCCGGCCAGAATGGCCGGGGCGCTGCCGTCCGGGGTGAAGCCCGGGGCCGTCAACACCGTGTACGGGATCCGCGTACCGTCCTTGGAGACAGCGAAGTGCTGCTCCGCCCGGTAGCCGGCGGCATCAAAGTGCGCCGGGGCGCTGGCCAGGGCCTCGTAGCCCTCCACCTCGCCGCGCGCGGACAGTCGCAACACGCCCAACGTGGTCGGGGTCAGGTAGCCGGTAGCGGTCAGCCACACGTCGTTGCTCTCCAGCGCGTTGACGGCCGAGACCCCCAGGGTGAGCCGCTCGCCCTCGCCCACCGGCACCTCCAGGCGATGGCCCTCCCACCGCAGCTTGCCCGACGTTCCCGCCGGCGCCTCCGTGTAAGCCGCCGCAACGCCACCGGCCGCGTCCTCCTGCCCGGCGGCGGTAACGTCGTCCACCCGGTAATGCACCTCCAGGCGGGAGGCGACGTCGTCCAAGACCGTCAACAGCAGGAGGTCGTTCGTGGCCGTGTAGTCCTCCAGCGCGGCGCTCTCCGTCGGGGTGAACAGCACCGTGCCGGCGCGCTCCCCCGCCATGAAGGCCGACAGGTCGAAGGCCACCAGCGCGCCCGAGGGCAGGTCCAGCTCCCCCACCTGCCAGTCGGCGCGCGTGCGAACCAATAGCACGTCCCTCCACAGGCCCACCTCGTGCTCGCGCGGCACGTCGATCCACTGAATCGGGGCGTCCTGGGGGTTCTCGAAGGAAGCGAAGCCGCCCTCCACGAAGCCCACCGAGTGGGAGTAGAAGTTATGGCTCACCATCAGCTCATCGCGTACAAAGCCCGGGCGGCGCGAGTGGCTCACCCACACGCCCATGTCCTGGACGTCGCAGCGGAACACCTCCACCGCCTCGCTCATCTCCGTGCCGCGCTGCCACACCGCCACCGTGGTCGGGTAGCCAGACACGCTCATCGTCCCCTCGCCCCGGTCGGTTACCAGCAGCGTGGCCTGGCCGTCCTCGTCCGCCCACTGCTGGTCGCCCTTCGCCTCCGGGCGGGAGAAGCCGCCCGCCACGAATGTGCGCGTGGTCAGGTCGAACTCCCGCGTCACGTCAGCGTCACTGCCGCCCGGGGACAGGGCGATCAGCGCGCGCTCGCAAGCCGGGCGCAACACGGCCGCGCCGTGCCACACCCACTTCACGCCCTCGGCCTGCGCGAGCGCGTCCAAGTCCAGCAGCACGTCCCACTCCGGGTCTCCGCTGCGGTAGGACTCCCACGTGGTGCGGCGCCACACGCCGCGCTCGTGCTCCGCGTCCTTCCAGAAGTTGTAGAGCAGGCCCTCCCGATCCCTGACCACCGCAATCTTGCGCGTGTCGTCCAGGATCTCCCGGATCTTGGCCTCCGTGGCCGCAAAGTGCTCCGAGTCAGCCAGCGCCTGCTCGCTCAGCTCGTTGCGCTCGCGCACCCAGGCCAGCGCCTGCTCGCCCTCCACCTCATCCAGCCAAGCGATGTCCGCATCCGGTGCCGACGAGGGCAGCGGGTGATTCTGCGTGGTCGCGTCAGTCAAGGTTGCTCCTTCCACAGGGTTTTATCTGGGCTGAGCCTACCGCCGGCCGCCCGCAGCCAGAGTCCCTGCGGGGCGCAGCGGGCCCGCTCCCAGGTACTTTAGGGGACGGCGGCATAGGAGCGGCCCCGCCCGGATCCCGGGCGGGGCCATCAACCACGCGCGGACGTGCTCGCGAATAGAGCGCGCTTAGAAGCGGCGCTGCGGGCGCCACAACACCAGCGCCGACTGCCCCGCGGCTGCGGAGCGGCCACCGGCCCGCCACCGCTCCGGACGCGCCGCACTGACCTCTCCCCCGGCCGAAGCCGTGAAGACCGCCGATGATTCGCCCGTGCGCTGGCGCAACCGCACCACCTCGGTGGAGAGGGCGGCTGCCTGGGAGCGCAGCACCGCGTTCTCCGCCTGAGCCCGCTCCAGGGCCCGCTCCAGCTCCAGGACGCGCGCGATGCCAGCCAGGCTGATGCCCTCCGCGCGCATCTCCTGGATGCGGCGCAGGTCCCGCACGTCCGCGTTCGAATAGCGCCTTCCGCGCCCGGAGGTGCGGCGCGGGCTCACCAGCCCCAGGCGGTCGTACTGCCGCAGCGTCTGCGGGTGCATGCCCGCCAGCTCCGCAGCAACGGAGATAACAAAGTGCGCAGCGCGCTGCGCCACCGGATCCGGCTGCTGCTCAAACTGTTCCACTGCCCCTCACCTCCGTTCGTGGTGGGCGCGGGCTGCGCCCGCGCCCACCGGCCTAGCTTTCGCCGGTTGCCGGCATGCCGGCGCGCACCAACTCTGCCAAACCCTCGCGCGGGTTGGCCTGGCCCAGCGCCGCCGCCAGTTCACTGGCGGCTTCGCTGGCGGCCCGGTCCAGCCCGCCCGGGTAGACCACGACTACGTCGATGTAGAGGTCGCGCTCGTGCCCCGGCGTGGAGGCCCCGCCGCGCACGCGCAGCGTCTGGGGCCCCTTGCCGGCGGGGATCTTCACCTTCGCGGTGCTCCCGTCCAGTTTGGGCACCTCCACTACCGCGCCGAGCAGGGCCTCGCCCACCGTCACCGGCACCTCCAGGTGAACCTTGCCGTCCACCAGGCGCAGCACCGGGTGCTCCTCCACGGTGACCGTCAGGAATAGGTCGCCAGCCGCCCCACCGTGCTTGCCCGGGTGGCCCTTGCCGGGGATGCGCAGCTTCTTGCCGCTCTCCACCCCGGCCGGCACGCGCACGGACACCGCGCGCTCGCCCACCTTCAGGTGCACCGTGTCTCCATTGAGGGCCTGGAAGAAGCCCAGCTTGGTGCGCGCGTTCACGTCCGCGCCGCGCTGCGGGTTGCGCGGGGCGCGCCCCGCGCCGCCAAAGCCGCCGTAGCCGCCCTGGGGGGCAAAGCCGCCCGCGCCCGCAGCGCCACCAAAGAGACCACCCAGGATGTCCTCGAAGCCGGCACCGCCCGGGCCGCTCGACGTGAACTGCACCCGCGGCCCACCAGCGCCACCCGCGCCAGCGTTGAACATGCTGAAGATGTCCTCGAAGCCGGCACCGCCCGCGCCACCGGAGCGGAAGCGCGCCCCACCGCCGTACATGGAACGCAGCGCGTCGTACTGCTTGCGGTCCTCGCTGTTGGACAAGACGGAGTAGGCCTCAGAAATAGCCTTGAAGCGCTCCTCCGCCTCCGGGTCCTTGTTGTGGTCCGGGTGGTACTTGCGAGCCAACTTGAAGTAGGCGCTCTTGATGTCCTTTTCGGAAGCGTCCTTGGCAACGCCCAGCACGCTGTAGAAGTCCTTTTCTAGCCAATCCTGACTAGCCATGTTCTCCTCCTTCCCTCGAGAGAGGCTGCTTTAACTGTCTGCGTATTCGGCGCCGTCCGGAAACTTGCCGCTACCTTGCCATTGGGCTGCCCGGGGCCGCGCCGCTGGGATAAGGGCTGCTCCGCCCCCTCCCTTTCCTCCGCCTAGGAGCGGAGCTAAGCAGCTCCCCCCGGCCGGTTCTACCCACCCGAGGGTGGGCACTTGGATCACTCCGGTTGGTGCACCGCCACACGCGCCGCGCGCAGCACCTTCTGGCCCGCGCGGTAACCCGGCTGGATCACCTGATGCACCGTCTCCACGCTCACGTCCGGGTGGGGCTGAGCGAACAGCGCCTCGTGGACGTTGGGATCAAACTCGTCGCCGCTGGCGCCAAAGCGCTCCAGCTCGCAGCGGGTGCCCAGCACGTGCTCCAGCTTCTCCGCGATCGCACCCACCGGGCCCACCAGGTCCCCGTGCTCGCGCGCCAACTGGATGTCGTCCAGCACCGGCACCAGCGCCTCCAGCACCGCGTGCTCGCCGGCCGCCTTCGCGGCGGCCGCCTCCGCGCGGGAGCGTCGCACAAAGTTGTTGTACTCCTGGGACAGGTTGAAGTGGTCCGCCCGCGCGTGTGCCAGCTCGTCCTTCAGCGCAGCGATCTGCTCCTCCAGACTCGGCTCGCGCTCCTCGGCGCTCTCGCCGCTGCCTGCCTCGCCCTCAGCCGGTACCTCGGCGCCAGCCTGGTCGGTAGCGGACACGCCACCATCGCACTCGGCGCCAGCGGCAACGTCGTCCACCCCACCGGCCTGGCCAGAGCGAGCGGCGGCCGCATCCAAGTTCTCGGCGGCGCTGCCCTCACCTGCCTGGCTCATGGCCTCGTTGATCGCGTCAACCAGGTGCGCGTCAGGCGTCAGCCCATCGTTTTCCTTACTCATAGCTTCCTCCCGGCGGGGCGTGCCCCAAAAGTCTTTAACTGCGCCCAAAAGGGGCGGGGTGGGTGGCGGGCACTAGCGCACCCGCCACCCACACTGCGGCCTATCAGGCCTTGTCGTCGTCCTCCACGACCTCGGCGTCCACCACGTCGTCTTCGGCCGGGGCAGCGCTCTCAGCACCAGCACCAGCGGCGTCGGCCTGAGCGGCGGCGGCCATGGCCTCGCCGATCTTCATCGCCTTGGTGTTCAGCTCGTCAACCGCAGACTTGATGGCCTCCACGTCCGTGCCCTCCAGCGCGGTACGGACGGCAGCGATCGCGTCCTTAACCTCGGTGGCCACGTCAGCCGGAACCTTGTCCTCGTTCTCCTTGAGCACCTTCTCGATCTGGTAAGCCAGCTGCTCCGCAGAGTTGCGGACCTCGGCCTCCTCGCGGCGCTTGCGGTCCTCCTCAGCGTGAGCCTCGGCCTCCTTGATCATTCGGTCGATCTCCTCCTTGGGCAGAGCCGAACCACCGGTGATGGTCATCGACTGCTCCTTGCCGGTGCCCTTGTCCTTGGCGGAGACATGCACGATGCCGTTGGCGTCGATGTCGAAGGTGACCTCGATCTGCGGCACGCCACGCGGAGCCGGGGCAATGCCGGTCAGCTCGAAGGTGCCCAGCGGCTTGTTGTCGCGAGCGAAGTCGCGCTCACCCTGGAAGACCTGGATCAGCACGGACGGCTGGTTATCGTCAGCGGTGGAGAACACCTCGCTGCGCTTGGTCGGGATAGCGGTGTTGCGCTCGATCAGCTTGGTCATCACACCGCCCTTGGTCTCGATACCCAGGGACAGCGGCGTGACGTCGATAAGCAGCACGTCGGTGCGGTCACCGGCGATAACACCAGCCTGCACGGCGGCACCAACCGCCACGACCTCGTCCGGGTTCACGCCCTTGTTGGGCTCCTTGCCGCCGGTCAGCTCACGCACGACGTCAGAGACGGCCGGCATGCGGGTGGAACCACCCACCAACACGACGTGGTCGATCTCGCCAACGGAGATACCGGCATCGGCGATCACGGAACGGAACGGGGCCTTGGTACGCTCCAGCAGGTCGGCAGTCATCTGCTCGAACTGGGCGCGGGTCAGCTTCTCATCCAGGTGGATGGGGCCGTTCTCGCCCATGGAGACGTACTGCAGGGTGATGGAGGTGGAGGTCGCGGTGGACAGCTCCTTCTTGGCCTGCTCGGCGGCCTCGCGCAGACGCTGCAGCGCGATCTTGTCCTTGGACAGGTCAACGCCGTCCTTCGCCTTCACCTGGCCGACCAGCCAGTCGACGATGCGCTGGTCCCAGTCGTCACCACCGAGGTGGTTGTCACCGGAGGTGGCGCGCACGGAGATGGTGGCAAAGCCGTCCTCGTCCTTGCCGACCTCCAACAGGGAGACGTCGAAGGTACCGCCACCCAGGTCGAAGACCAGGATGAGCTCGTCCTCCTTGCCCTTCTCCAGGCCGTAGGCCAGAGCTGCGGCGGTGGGCTCGTTCACGATGCGCTCGACCTTCAGGCCCGCGATCGCGCCGGCGTCCTTGGTGGCCTGGCGCTCAGCGTCGCTGAAGTAGGCGGGAACGGTGATGACGGCCTCGGTGACGGGCTCGCCCAGGTAGGCCTCGGCGTCGCGCTTCAGCTTGGCCAGGATGCGAGCGGAGATCTCCTGCGCGGTGTAGTTGGTGCCGTCGATCTCGGTCTTCCAGTCGGTGCCCATGTGGCGCTTGACGGAGGAGATGGTGCGGTCAACGTTGGTGACGGCCTGACGCTTGGCCACCTCACCGACCAGGACCTCGCCAGACTTGGAGAAAGCGACGACGGACGGGGTGGTGCGGGCGCCCTCAGCGTTGGCGATGATCGTGGGCTCGCCACCCTCGAGCACTGCGAGGGCCGAGTTGGTGGTGCCCAGGTCGATGCCTACTGCACGTGCCATGTTTGGCTCCTTTTCTGCTGCGGCCCTGTGGCCGCTTGGTTGGGCTGCCTCGCATTGCTGCGCGACAGGTTGAGTCAGATGTACTCAATCTTCGAAGTTGAGCCGAAGTGTGTCAATTCGAACTCGCCCAAAGTTGAGTCTACTTGGCTCAACGTTGGCGGCGGGGCGAGTATTCCCAGGGGAACACGCCCAAGGTGTGATGTGCATCGCGACGGGGGAGACTCCACCGCCACACCCCGGATGCGCAGTGGCTAGGAGTGGATTCGGCGGCCCCACCGACGCTACCTCCGGGCGCGGGGCGCACGTGAGTGACCTCACCGGTCATTCCCAGGTAGCCCGCAGCAATCCTTTGGGCTCCCGCAAGGCTGAGCTGTCAGTGTTTACCCCGAGGGATGCAGAAGGCGGGGCCACCTCCGGGGAGGAGGTGGCCCCGCCGATTCTTATCCCCGCCCGGTGCGAGGCAGCTCCGGTCCAAGGCCCAGCATCTCTCGCCCGGTGCACAGCGGATCCGGTCCACGCCACAGCGCCTCCCGCCCGGTGCACAGCAGCTCCGGTCCACGGCACAGCACCTCTCGCCCGGAGCGCGGCGGCTCAGGTTTCCCGATGCTCCGCCGCTCGGGCCACCCGGCCCCCAACCCCAAATCAATTGGCGTTGGGTAAAACAATTGGCGTTGGGAAGCCTCCCCGGGCCAACAGACTCACCCAACGCCAACAAACAGAATGCTCGAACGCAAGCGCGGTGCAGGCTGACACCCGCCACCGGGATTTCCACAAGCTACGGCTCCAGACGGTTTTCCCCAATCTCCCCGCTCAGCCCCTCGGCGCTGCCACCGCTCCTCCCGCTTTCCTCGCCAACCCGCGCCCGCACATCCTGAGCCAATGAACGTTGACTCATGGGAGACCATCTATTCCGCGATTCACCAGACCACTCGACTAGAACGCCGGGCCGGGCTTCCGCCCAACTCGGTGCGGCTGTCGCGGGGATGGTGGCTCGAAGTCCCTCCCGAACTGGCGGAAAACCCTCCTTGGGAGCGCAGTGAATTCGTCGCGCGAGCCCGGACCCTTGTTACGGCCCTCAAGCACAGGTCCTGCCATTTCACGCTGGGGTCGGCTTTGCTGCTCCACGCCATTCCGACCTGGCCGCCGCAGCAGACCGTGACCATTCGCTCCCACACCACCAGGGGTAACTCGGTGTTTTTCGCACTTTCGCAGCCACCCCTGTCCGCCTCCAGAACCACCTTGCGGGTAGAGACGAAAGCTCCACTCTCCGCCCCGCTCCCGCTGCCGTACCCGTTCCCCACGGGGACGGTCGTCGACTCACTAGAGGACACCGCTCTCCTATGCGCCACCCGCCTCCCTCCCTTGGACGCTTTTGTCGCGGTCTCAGGGGTGCTGCGCCGCTTGTCCAACTTTGACAGGTTCCACATGGACGCCTCCCGGCAACGCGAAGAGGCTGCCAGAACAGCGTTACTTGCCCAGCTTTCCGAACTGCCCTGCCGCAATTCAGCGCGCGCCTTCGCCGTGATTACATTGGCCGACGCTGCCGCCGAATCAGTCGGCGAGCGTGCCCTGCTCTGGGCCCTCCTCTCCGTTAGCCCGGAGCGTCCCGTCACCCAACAGGGCTGGAGGGTTGACGACAGGCACTATTTTTCCGACCTCTACTTGCCCTCCCAGCGGGCGATCCTCGAGTTCGACGGTGCCGCCAAGATGGGCACCACCGAAGCGGAGTTCTTCCGTTCACGACGCGAGCAGATGCAGCGCCAGCTCGGCTTGGAACGGGCCGGCCTGAAGGTGCTGCGCTACCAGTGGAACGATCTCCTCTCCCCAGACCAGTTGCGAAAGCAGCTTCGCAATCAGCTCGGCCTGCCGCTCACGGGTATCCCGCAGCTACACCGTCGCCTGTGGGCGCCCAACCACCACACTCGAGCCCGGTAAACGTCGAATCAATTGGCGTTGGGGAAAACAATTGGTCTTGGGGAGCCTCCCCAGGCCAACAAACTCACCCAACGCCAACAGAAACACCCAACGCCAACAAACCCGCACCCCAAGACACCGCGCGCTGCCCGGAGCACGCCGCTCACGCCGGCGCTCCGCCGTGCCCTGCCGCATCGCCGCCGCGTCTCTAAACTCTCCTTGACCGAAAGGAGTGGCCGTGAGCTTTACCGCCAGTGTGTTGCCCGCCTTCGCAAATGCAGCGTTGGCCTTGCTGCCCATCCCCACCGTTTACCGCAGGGCCCTAGGCATCGCCCAGGTGACGGCAAACCGGGGCAACTACGCCGCGAGCTGGCACTTGAACCGCCGCATCGCCGCCGCCACTAACACCGACCAGTTGGTCTCCTCCCCTGCCCGGGCCGCCGTCTCCCCGCTGCACACCTTTGGTCTACTGGCGCGGGTGCGCATGGCCAAGCAGGTGGTGGCTGGGCAGGCGCCGGCAAGCCGGGGACAGATCGTTGCCGAATTGGCCGGCGAGCCCACCGCCGTCTGGCACCGTGTCACCGCCGCCGCCCTGGCCCACTTGGATGCGCTCTACGCGGCCGGTCGCCTAGCTAATCCCTCTAAGGAGGAGCTGGATTTGGCTTGGGAGACGCTGGCCCTCGCCTTCGACCCGGCAATCCAGCAGCGCGCGGGCGCCCCGCTGGTGGAGTCCGATTCGCTGATGCGCGAGCTGCTGAGCGGCCCGTTCGTTTCCTCGCTGACGCGTCCCGCCCTCTCTGCTACTCCCAGGGTGGACGACGTTCCCCCCACTGCCCC
>JAUMWR010000001.1:47376-86100 GCA_030529545.1 Buchananella hordeovulneris | reverse complement strand
TGGACGGCAAGGATGCCTTCATCAAGGCGGCGCGGACCCGGTGGGAGAACACGTCTGGGGTGGAGGTGCGCTACCACCAGGTGGATCAGCACGACTGGAATCTGCGCGAGACGCTGCGCCTGCGCTTGACGGGCCAGCCCACACCGATCCCAGAGTTCTTGGCGGCGGACCTGGCCTGGGCGGACGTGGTGGTGGTGGAGTGGGGCGCGGCCGCCGCAGCCCGTATCAGCGGCATGGCCTTCCCAGGCAAGCTGGTGGTGCGTCTCCACCGCTTTGAGGCGTTCACGGTGATGCCGCTGCTCTTTAACCTGCCGGGGATTGACCACCTCGTCTTCGAAGTCGCTGCGGTGCGGGAGGCCTGGCAGCGCGCGGTGGGCGACGCCGCCGCAGGCGTAGATGCTCCCGTTATCCCGCTGGAGTGCGAGCTGCGGCACTTTGAGCTACCCAAGGAGGGCGATTGGCGGCACACGCTGGCGCTGGTGGGCTGTTCTTCTAACGTCAAGGACCCGCAGTGGGCGTTGGACCTGCTTGCCCTGCTGCGGGAGCGGGACGCGCACTGGCGGCTACTGCTGGTGGGGGACGTGCTTTCCTCCACGCTGACGGGCTCGCCGGAGGAGTTGCGCTACGTGGAGCGGGTGAGGGCCGCGCTGGCGGTGCCGGACTGCGGCGTTGAGCAGCTGGGTTTCCGCACCGACATCCCGGAGGTGCTGCGCTCGGTGGGCGTGATCGTCTCTAGCTCGTTGGTGGAGGGCACGCACGCGGCTGTGCTGGAGGGCGCGGCGAGCGGCTGCCTGCCGGTGGTGCGCGACTGGCCACACGTGGCGGCGATTGGCGGCGCGCGGGCCAACTTCCCGGCGCATTGGATTGTGGACACCCCGCAGGAGGCGGCGCAGCGCATTCTGGCGTGGGACCAGGAGCTGGATCTTCCCGCCCGGGATTACGTGGTAGACCGCTGGGACTCCTCCCAGGCGGGACCGCTGCTTGATTCGCTCGTTTTGGACGACGCTGCCGTGCGGCCCTAATTCCGGTGGCCCCGCGCGGCGCTCAATTGCGCAGGTAACGGGCGACTTGCGCGCGGTAGAGTGGCAGACATTCAACAGGAATGGGAGAACATGAAGCGTCTTTACCTGGCCGTTCGGGAGCTGCTACCGCTCTTGCCGGCGGGAACCAACAGGTTCTTGACCCTGTACATGGTGAGCACCTCAATGCTCGCACTGTTGGATCTGTTCGCTCTCGGTCTGCTCGCCGCGATCCTGACGCCGATGCTCACCGGTCAACCGGCCAAGGTGCCACTGCTCGGTGAGATTCCCCCTCCCTACTACGGACCGCTCCTGCTGGTCGCTTGTGGGTTGATGATCCTTAAGGCAGTTATTGCACTGGTAATCCAGTGGTTTGCCACTCGAGCCTTTGCGCGTTACGAACTGATGGTGGGCGATTCTCTCTTCAACGCCTACATCAGAGCACCCTGGACTGACCGCCTTTCCCGCTCCACTGCTGAGATTGTGCGAATGGCCGACGTTGGTATCGCCAACACCATCGGTGGCGTGTTGATGCCTGCAATAAGCCTTCCCCAGCAGATCGCAACTTTCATTTCAGTCCTGATTGTCCTTTTTGTGGCCCAACCGTCTATCGCAGCAATCACCTTGGTTTACTTGAGCGTGATAGCAGCCTTCCAGTACTTTGGCCTCTCCCGTTCCGTTGTCACGGCTGGAAACGTCAACCTACGTTACTCACTCAAGATCACTCGCCTCATGACTGAGATGGTGGCAGCTCTCAAGGAGATCACGCTCCGGGACCAGTTCAAGGACGTAGCGGAGGTTGTACGTGACAACCGTCTGCACTCCACCCGGGCGCGGGCAAATCTGCAATTCTTGAGTGCAGTCCCCCAGCGCCTGATGGAAGCCGCTTTGGTGTTTGGCTTCATGTTGATTGGTACGGTCGCATACTTTTTGAGTGGCCCTGAACAGGCTTTTGCTTCGATCGCTTTGTTCGGCATCGCGGGCATGCGCATGGTCCCTTCACTGGTTACTTTCCAGTCTGTTATGACCAGCACCGCTAACACTCTTCCCCACTTGGAGGCGGTACTGCGCGATATCCACGCCGCTGAGAGCTACGTCGAGCGAGCTGAGCAGGTGGGGGCGGAATCATTAGCTGATTCACCCGGGCAAGTGGTACTGGATGGAGTTTCTTTCACTTATCCCGGGGCTCCCGAACCAGCCGTGCGCGACATCAACTTGACCATCCCGATCGGGTCGTCCCTGGGAATCGTGGGCTCTTCCGGCGCCGGCAAGTCCACTCTGGTGGACATTCTGCTGGGTCTCCTGGTCCCTAACGGCGGCAAGATGACCATCGGCGACCAGAACCTACCCGACGTGCTGAAGGCCTGGCGCTCCCGCGTGGGCTACGTCCCGCAGGAGGTGGCGCTTTTTGACGCCACGATCGCGCAGAACATCGCGCTCACCTGGGGAGAGGACATTGACGAGGAGCGCGTGAGGTGGGCCCTGGAACGCGCACAGCTTTCCAAGATGGTGGCCGAGCGCCCGGGCGGCATTAACGCCAGGATTGGTGAGCGCGGACTCGCGCTCTCCGGCGGTGAGCGCCAGCGTCTGGGCATTGCCCGCGCCCTCTACAACCGCCCCCTGGTGCTGGTGATGGACGAGGCCACCTCTGCGCTCGACACTGCCACCGAGGAGGCCGTGTCTCAGGCGATTCGCGAGCTGCATGGCGAGGTCACCGTCATCTCGATCGCCCACCGCTTGTCCACCATTCGCCACAACGACCAGATCGCCTTCATGCGCGCCGGGCGGATCACCGCCACCGGCACCTTCGAGGAACTGGTAGAGGTGGAACCTGACTTCGCTATTCAGGCGCATTTGGCCGGCCTGATATAGGGTTACTTAGCCGTTCAAGGTTTGAGAAAGAAGATTCATATGACTCTGGAGCGCACCGAAACCATCTGCGTGGTGGGTCTGGGATACATTGGCTTGCCCACCGCCGTCGTGCTAGCCCGGGCTGGCTACCAGGTAATCGGTATGGACGTTTCTGACCACCACGTGAACGCGGTTAACCGGGGCGAGTTGCCCTTTGTGGAGGCTGGTTTGGGTGAGGTCGTGGCGGAGCAGGTCCGGGCGGGCCGGTTGCGCGCCACCAAGGAGATGCCTGCGGCCCGCGCCTACATCGTGGCCGTGCCTACCCCGTTCAAGGGGGAGAACCACGAGGCGGACTTGTCCTACATCGAGGCGGCCTCGCGTTCCATTGCCCCGCAGTTGCAGGGCGACGAGCTCATCATTCTGGAGTCCACCTCCCCGCCCGGTTCCACGGAGTTCATGGCGGAGGTGATCCTGTCTGAGCGCGCCGACCTGAGCCTGGACGGCAGCGAGGGGCGCCCGGTGGTGCACTTTGCACACTGCCCGGAGCGGGTCCTGCCGGGGCGGATTATGGAGGAGATGGTAAGCAACGACCGCATCGTGGGCGGCCTGTCCACCCTGGCGGCCGAGCGCGCCCGGGACCTGTACTCCTCCTTCTGCGAGGGCGAGATCGTGCTGACGGACGCCCGCACTGCGGAGCTGGCCAAGCTGGCGGAGAATTCCTTCCGCGACGTGAACATCGCCTTCGCCAACGAACTTTCGCTGCTGTGCGAGAAGCTGGGCATCGACGTGTGGGAGCTGATCTCGCTGGCTAACCGCCACCCGCGCGTGAACATCTTGAACCCGGGACCGGGCGTGGGCGGCCACTGCATCGCGGTGGACCCGTGGTTCATCGTTTCTGCGGTGCCGGAGCAGTCTCGCCTGATCCGCACGGCCCGGGAGGTCAACGACTCCAAGCCGGGCTTCGTGGTGGAGCAGGTGCGCACGGCGGTGGCCGGCCAGGACGCCCCGGTGATCGCGGCGTTCGGTCTGGCCTTCAAGGCGAACATTGACGACCTGCGCGAGTCCCCGGCCGTGGGGATCGTCGCCGAGCTGGCCGCGCAGCTGCCGCATGCCCGCGTGCTGGCGGTGGAGCCGCACGTGAGCGAGCTGCCGCGCCAGCTTGCCGGCTTGAAGAACGTGGAGCTGGTGAGCGCGCAGGCCGCCGTTGAGGTGGCCGACGTTGCCGTGCTGCTGGTGGATCACGCGGCCTTTGCACCGCTGGCCGCCGAGCTGCCGGCCGGCCTGCCGGTGGTGGATACGCGCGGTTTCTGGCGCTGACCCTAGGGGTGAGGGGCGGCGGAACTTAGTTCCGCCGCCCCTCACCTTTACCTACTGCGCAGGCGGGACGCACTTAGGCGGAGAAGTCCTCCATGCGTTCGCCCACGCCCAGCAGGGCGGCGATCGCGGCCACGGAACGGCGGGCGGCCAGGCCGTCACCGTAGGGGTTCACGGCCATCGCCATCGACTGGTAGGCGGCAACGTCGTCCTTCAGGGCGCTGACCTCGGCAACGATGCGGTCCACATCGGTGCCGATCAGCTTCACGGTGCCGGCGGTGACGGCCTCGGGACGCTCGGTGTTCTCCCGCAAGACCAGCACAGGCTTGCCCAGGGAGGGCGCCTCCTCCTGCACGCCACCGGAGTCGGTGAGCACGATGTGGGCGGCCGCCAGCAGGCTGGAGAACTGGGCGTAGTCGAGGGACTCGGTGAGCACCACGTTCTCCAGGCCCTCCAGGTGAGGCAGGATCTGGGCCCGCACGGCCGGGTTGGCGTGCATCGGGTAGACGATCAGGTCCTCGGGGTAGCGGCGGGCCAGCAGCGCCAGCGCCTGGCCAATCCGGGCCATCGGTTCGCCCCAGTTCTCCCGGCGGTGGGCGGTCAGGAGCAGGATGCGGCGCCCGGAGTTCACAGCGGCGGCCAGGGCCTCGTCTGCGAACTCGCCCTTGCCGGCGGTGGCGAACTGTAGCGCGTCGATCACGGTGTTGCCGGTGACCGTCACGGTGGCCGGGTCCACGCCCTCGCGCAGCAAGTTGTCGCGCGACTGGGCCGTGGGGGCCAGGTGCAGCGCCGCGATCTGGGAGACCAGGCGGCGGTTGCCCTCCTCCGGGAAGGGGCTAGCCAGGTCACCGGAGCGCAGGCCCGCCTCCAGGTGCACCACGGGAATCTGGCGGTTGAACGCCGCGAGGGCGGCAGCCGCCACGGTGGTGGTGTCTCCCTGAACCAGCACCGCTGCCGGGTTGATCTTCTCCAGGAGCGGGTCCAGGCCGGTGAGGATCTTGCCAGCGAGCTGGTTGAGGCCCTGCCCCTGCGCAAACACCTCCAGGTCATCGTCCGGGCTGATCCCGAACAGCTCGTTGACCTGGACCAGCATCTCCTTGTGCTGGCCGGTGACCACGCAGTACGGGCTGAGCACGGCGGAGGCGCGCAGCTCGTTAATGACCGGGGCGCACTTGATGGCCTCCGGGCGGGTGCCGTAAATGACCATGACAGAGGGCTGCACGGCCTCCCCTTTCGGTTTAGGGCAGAGTTTACAAACACCGCAATTTTAGGCCCTTGCCCACTGCCGGCGCTTCGCCTTGCCACTTCGGCGCAGCGAAAGGTGAGAAACTGGGGAGCAGTTAACAGTTTCCGTCTCCGGGGAGAGGCCAATGCCCACCAAACCGAAGCTACTGATCATCAGCTTTTCACCCATCCGCTCTGACGCCCGGGTGCTCAAGCAGGTACGGATGGCGGTGGGCCGCTACCACGTGACCACGTGCGGCTACGGCGAGGCCCCGGACGGGGTGGATCAGCACATCCAGGTGGAGTACGGCAAGCCCAGCAAGCTGTGGGACGTGCTGCTGGAGTTCAAGTTCTACTCCCGTGGCTACTGGATGATGCCGCTCATCAAGCGCGCCAAAGCGGCCCTAGCGGGGATGCGCTTTGACGTGATCCTGGCAAACGAGATCGAGGCACTGCCGCTGGCCCTCTGGCTTGAGCCCACCTGCGGCGTGCACGCGGACCTGCACGAGTACTACCCGCGCATGAACGAGGAGCACCCGCCGTGGGCCAAGCGCATTGGCCCCTGGTACTACTGGCTGTGCCAGAAGTACCTGCCCCAGGCGCGCAGCAGCTCCGCAGTGGTGGACGTGGTGGCCAAGGAGTTCAGCCGCAACTTTGGCATCGAGGTGCGCGCGATCGGCAACAACACCCCGTTCAACGACCTGGAGCCAACGCAGGTCCACTCCCCCATTCGGTGCGTCCATTCGGGAACGTCGAACCGCGAGCGCAACATCATGGCGCTGGTAGAGGCCGTCATCGCCTGCCCCGGCTACACGCTCGACCTGTACCTGACCAAGAACGACCCAGCACACCTGGCGGAGTTGGCCGTGATCGCGGAAAAGGAAGCGCGGATCACGCTGCACGAGCCGGTGCCCTACGACCAGTTGATCAAGACGCTCAACGAGTACGACCTGGGCCTGCACATGCTGCCACCGATCAACTACAACTTCGCCAACACGATGCCGAACAAGATCTTCGACTTCATGCAGGCTCGCCTGGGCGCGATCGTTGGTCCCACCCCGAAGGGCATGGCGGACGTGGTGCGCAAGGCTGACTTTGGCGTTGTCACCGAGGGCTTTACCGCGCAGGACATGATCAAGGTCCTACAGAGCCTCACCCCGGAGCAGATCACAGCTTTCAAGGCGGCGGCGCACGCCGGTGCCCGCGATTTCTCTGCGGAGCGGGAGGTGCCCAAGTGGGACGCCGCCCTGCAGGAGATCCTGCGCCAGGGAGGTTTCCCTGGCGCTGACAAACCGGACTTCCTGCCCCCGCTGCCGGGGGCCCCTGCCCCAAAGGAGTGATCGTGACCGAGCCTGCCCGCCCGCTGGTAACCGTTGTCGCCACCTGGCTGCCCACGCCCGCCCACCCGGTCATGGGCTCGTTTGTGGAGCGCGATATCGCCGCATTGGCGAGTGTGGCCGACGTTCGGGTGGTGCACCTGTGCCGCCCCAACCTACTGGAGGGCGCGGCGAGGCACGATTTCATTGCCACCCCGAGTGGGCCGGTGAAGGTGCTGCGCCTGCCCTTCAACCCGGCTCGGCCGTGGAAGTGGTTGGGGTCCTTGCGCCAGCTCAAGGCGGCGTTGGCCGGGGCCGACGTGGTGCACACGATGGCGATCTCTGCGGTCTTGCCGTTCGTCTTCATGTCGCCTGGCGCCAAGTGGGTCCACACCGAGCACTGGTCCAAGTTCGCCGAGGAGCCGGTGGGTGCCAACCAGTACATCTTTGCGTCCGCCGCGATGCTCTTTGAGCGGGTGGACACCATTGCTGCGGTGTCTCCTTTCTTGGCGCAGAAGTTGGACTCCTCCCTTGGTCACAAGGCGGTGGTGGTGCCCAACATCGTCGACGTTCCCGCGCCGCGAGAGCGCGTGGCGGTTGGGCCCACGGGCCGGCCCAACGGGACGCTGCGCGTGGTGAGCGTGGGCGGACTGATCGAGCGCAAGCGCCCCCTGCTGGCGGTGGAGACGGTCGCGGAGCTGCGTAAGCGCGGCATCGACGCCTCCCTGACTTGGTTCGGTGACGGCGAGCTGCGCGGCCCGGCCGAGGTCCGCGCCAAGGAGCTCTCCGTGCCGCTGGAGGTGACCGGGTTTGTGCCGCACGCCGAGGTGCGCCAGCGTTACGGCGACTTTGACCTCTTCCTCGGCACCACCTCGTTCGAGACCTTCTACCTGGGTGCCGCCGAGGCCCTGGCCAGCGGCCGCCCAGTGGTGTGCGGTGGTGAGGGCGGCCATAAGCTCTTTGTGAAGCCCCCGCACGGGATCGTGGTTGAGGGCGCGGACCCGCGCGACTTTGCGGACGCGGTGGTGGAGGTGCTCGCCAACTGCGAGGGAATGACTGAGGCAGAGATCGGCGCCGACCTGCGCCAAGAGTACTCTGCCGCAGCCCTCGCTAAGGCTTACCTGCGTGTTTACCGGAGCAGTTAGTTGGTTTCCGCCGCGTCAGCCCCGCGAGAGTCTGCCCTGTTGTAGGTACACGGTCGGTTGACCCCCAGGAGGAGAGCGGCCAACACTGGCAGTGATAGCAGAATCGGATAGGCATACCTGGCTTCGGCGTGAACCGGGGAGATCATGCACATTGCCCAGTGTCCGGCCAGGAACACTGCGGAAAGAGCGAATTCGCGCCGCCTGCGGGTCCATAGACCGGCCAGCAGCAGCAAGCCGCCCCACACCCACGCGCCAGTCGAAAAGAGCCAGCCGAAGAATGGAATGCGCTGCGCGGCGTCGTTGATAAAACCGGCGATGACAGCTCTGTCTGACTCGGCGTCGAATTGCTTGCCCACGGCATCCGGATCGGTTGCTCTGATCTTGTCCTGATCGCCACCGGCCATGAGATTAACGATGTAGTACCAGTCAAACGCCCCGACCTTGAAGTATCGGGTGTCGGGGTACCAATAGCCGCGCGTGCCGACTAAGGTAGCGTTGGCGGCCGTACGCGGATGCTGCAAGATCAAGCCCAGCCACAGCTGAACGTACTGGCCTCGCTGCTCAGTTACTGCTTGGGCATCCAACGCTCCCTTGGTGGGATCGGCTAGATGCGGCTTGTAGATCTCTGCAAGGTCTACCCCCGGGTAGAAATGCGCAATACCGGACAACTGTTCACTGGACAGTTCAGCGCGATTGTCCCGCACGATTCGAGCGATTTGCTGCGAGGGCAGGGAATAGGCTTCTACAACGGAGCCGGGCTTGGCGTCGAACCCCACCATGAGAGCACCGTGTACTACCGCATACCCCGTTAAACCCACCACAAAAGAGAGCACCCAGCTGGCTAGCGGAGACTTAACCAGGCGCTGCCAAACCACTTCACCTTGCCCCCTGGCACTGGTTTGCTGCCGGGAGAGCCGCCAAATCTGAATTGCGCCCACCAAGCCAACCGGAATGATCACATACAGCCCGGTCTTCTTGATTAGGGCAGACGCAGCGATCGCAGTGGCAAAGGCGACCCACCCGCCCAGGCCCACTGGCTCACGGAGTTCAATCCGCCGGACGATGCGCAGTGCCGTTACTGTGGCAAAGACTGTGATTGCGGCTAGCCACACATCCTTCCAAATGCTGGCCGAATACCACGCGACGATGGGAAAGAATGCATAGAAGGCGAGAACAATCCAGCGCGCCCTGGCGCTGACCCCGAGTTCTTTCAGTCCGGTTGTTGCCCATACCAAGATGGCGGCAAGAACGGCCTGCTGCATTAGCGTCATGACGGCGATGCCGCCGGAGATGGTTCCCGTCAACTTGATGAGCAACGGCAAAAGTAGGGACATAACTGCCGTCATCGCGATGGGGTGATGATCGGAATACTCACGCATTCCGATTGCCTGTGTGATCTGGTTGTAGGAATCGATTGAGACCATACCCGGCCAAAGAATGAACCAGTAGGGCAGCCAGGCAGCCCACAAAAGGGCGAACTGGAGCCAGGCAACAGACTTTTTCTCTTCTCGTCCAGCAATTACGGCACGGCCATCTCCCGCACTCCGTTTGCCATCCAGCCAGTAGTTCCAGCCAGAAAGCAGAAGTGCCACTCCTGTCGTGAAAACTACGGCAGACAGCGCGGTATCCAACACGAGATTGCGCATAGCCCCAGGCACATTCGGGACGGCCTGATCGAACCGATCAACCCGCATGCCAACCTGCCAAGCCAGCGCAAACACAGCACCCAGGACGCCAGCGGCAACAGCGGTTCGCGCGGTCAAACCCAGCTTCTTCAACTGGCCTTCCGCATTGGTCTCAGCCATTCTTCATCCCTAGATCCGCCAATGGGTTCCAACGTCCCGCAAGCATTTGGCGGGCGTAGATGCCCAGCAGGTGGCGCCCACCCAGGAGTTGGGCGGCCAGGGCAGAACGGGAGATGTCGCCTACGTACATGTCCAACCCCAGCGGGTGCCGCATTACGTGGGCGGTGGCGTAGGCACGAGTCAGGGCGCCCTTTACCCTCAACGCGCTCATCACGCGCGCGATCTTGGCAGTGGTAGCAGCGGAAACGGGCTGCTCGCGATGCTCGGGCACCGTCTGGCCGGTGGCCGCCGCGTAGTAGCGCTCCACGAACGAACGGTACCAGGAGCGCTCGAAGGCCAGCTCCTGGCTGATGTGCCCGGCGAAGTCCCACATGGGCGCGTCCAGCATGGGTAGGTCCCACCCAAGCCCTGCGGCCTCGTAGGCGCGCATGGAGTTGTTGATGTACTTGGCCTGCCGGTTTGCGATGTTGACCATCTCTATCGCGTCGGCCCACAGCAGGCGGTCTTCCTGTCCGCTGTAACGACCGGATTCCTTGAGGCGCTGCAGGATCCAGGCCAGCTCGCTGCGCACGCTCTGCGCCACCTGGCCCGGGAGCTGGGAGTCCAGCTCGCAGTGGTGGGCGTAGATCATCGCAGCTAGCCGGTCCAGGTCCACCCCGCCAGCCAGGAGTTGGTCCTCGTGGTGCAGGTTGCCGATCACGGTGTGGCCGGGCAGCACCACGTCGTTCTTGCCGCCAATCACGCCGGCCTTAACCAGCGCGTTGATGGCGTACCAATCCTGCACGTGGGGCAGGGAGGTGGCGCCCCAGGCGTACTCGATGAAGTGGGCGGCCTCGAAGCCCGCCCAGGCGGTGCGCACGGCCTCCCGGTGGAGTTCCACCAGCTTCCACGCGAAGCCGGCCCGCTGGGCGAGTTGACGGGAGACCTCGGTCTCCTTGGAGCCGGGGATTCCGTAGGTGAAGCACAGGACGTTGTCCACGTGGTGGTTCTTGAGCCAGGCCAGCAGCAAGCGGGAGTCCAGACCGCCGGACAGCGGGATGACCAGGCGGCCCTCCCCTAAGCGCTCCACCATCGCGTGCATCGACTTGTCCAGGGCGGCCTCGAAGGCGGCGTCCGCTTCCTCGGCGGTGGCGTAGCGCTGGCCCGCCCCCACCTGGAATGTGGGCAGGGCGCGCACAGAGCGCCCGGTTTCCAGGTCAATGCGCAGTGTGAAGCCGCCCTCCACCTGATACACGCCCTGCAACAGGGTGCGCTGGCCCCACACGAAGCCGCAGGAGTAGAACTCAGTAGCCGCCGCGTTGTCCAGATGCAGCTCCACCCCGGCCCGACGCAGTAGCTCCGGACTGTCCGCCACCAGAATTTCCTCGCCGCGATCGGTCCACAGCAGCGGGTAGGAGCGCGGAATGTCGCTGACGACCACCAGCTCCTGCGCGGTGACGCACAGGCGGGCCTCCCCGATGGGCAGGCCTCCCCCGGCGGCGGCGCTCACCAACTCGTCCTCGCTACCGGGGCCCAGCCGGGGCTCTGCCAAGGCGCTTAGCGACAACTGCTGCCCGTCCTCCAGGTACCCGGTGAAGTCCTTGGTAGCAACGAATACGCGGCGCATGCATCCTCCAGACAAGTTCAGCCGGGCCAGCCGACTTCCCCCCAGCCTAGCAATGCTCTCTGTGGGAGAATCTGAGCCATGCATGTGCTGTGGCTTCCTTCTTGGTTCCCCGCTTTCGCCGGGGATACGGCGGGGAGCTTCTTTGCTGAGCAGGCGGAATCGCTGGCGGGAGCGGGCATGCGGGTGGGAGTCCTGGCGCCGCGAGCGGTCAATCTGACTCTCCCCAGCGCCACTCCCGTGAGATTGAGCTGGGAGAACGGTGTGCAGGTGGCGCGCTTCGCTGCCCCGCAGGTGATCGCCTCCACCCGCGCTCTTTCCACGCGGTGGGCGGCAGCCGCGACGGAGAACGCTTTTGCGGCCTATGTTCGGGCCCAGGGAATGCCCGACGTTCTTCACGCCCATTCCCTGTACCCCGGCGCTTTTTTTGCGGCCAGACTGGCGCGCCGCCACGGCATTCCCTTCGTCTACACCGAGCACCGCTCGCTCATGCACATACCGGTTCGTTCGCGCCTGGGACGCATCTCTGAGCGCGCAATAGTGGCGGCTGCCAGTGCCCGAACCGCCGTGTCGGTAGGCTTGGCGCAGCACTTGGAGGAGCGCTTTGGTCCCGCTTGCGGCGCGTGGGGATACACCCCCAACCTTTTGCCGTTGGGGGACGACGTTGCCGGGCAGCCGCCCGGTAATGCGACCGCCCACGGCAGCGGCCCCGTGGTGGGACACCTTTCCCTGCTCGGAGAGGAGAAGCGCACCGACCTGGTGATCGGTGCCTTCGAGTCGCTCTTTGCCCAGTGGCGGGCGAGGGGAGCAAACCAGGCCACTCGGCCGGTGCTGCGCATTGCTGGCCCCACGGATTCCCCGGACGGGCAGCGCACTGTGGCCCAAGTTAAGGCCAGCCCAGCCTGGGAGGCAATCGAGTTAACCGGCAAATTGGATCGTACGAGTATTGCTGCGTTTTGCGGCGGTTTGGACGTGTTCCTGTTGCCGTCGGATACGGAAACCTTCGGAGTGGCCGCAATAGAGGCGCTAGCCCAAGGAACGCCAGTGATAGCCACTCGCACGTGGGGAGGGCGGTCGGTGGTCCAGGCCGGCGACGGATGCCTCGTCCCGATCGGAGACGGGCAGGCCCTTGGCCACGCTCTTCGGGAGTTGGTCTCCCAGGTGCCAGAGGCAGCAAGTGTGCGCCGCGAGCGCGCCGAGCGTTGCGTTGCCCGGTTCGGG
This sequence comes from Buchananella hordeovulneris, assembly GCA_030529545.1. Classification (GTDB taxonomy): domain Bacteria; phylum Actinomycetota; class Actinomycetes; order Actinomycetales; family Actinomycetaceae; genus Buchananella; species Buchananella hordeovulneris_A. The sequence continues at coordinate 73,602 of JAUMWR010000001.1, read as the reverse complement.
CGCACGGCCTTCACCGAGAGGTGGCATGAGATTTACCTGGCGGCGGCAACGTCGGCCACTAAAGACAGGGGTATGAGCAAATGAGCCATCAGCATCGACCGGCCATGGTTTACCACGTGCCCTACCCCCTCAACCCGCAGGCAACCAGTGCCTCCGGAATCCGGCCGGTGAAGATGCGCCAGGCGTTTGCCGAGTTGGGCTACCGCGTTTTCACCGTGGCCGGCTCGGTGCGCGAGCGCATGGCGCAGATGCGCCAGGTGCGCCAGTTCTTGGCGGCCGGCGGCCGGATTGACTTCGCTTACTCGGAGTCCTCCACCATGCCTACCGCGCTGACCAGCCCCAAGCACATTCCGCTGCACCCGTGGTTGGACCTCTCCTTCTTGGAAACCTTGGCCAAGCACGGCGTGCCGGTCGGGCTGTTCTACCGCGACATCTACTGGGCGTTCCCGGATTACAAGGCCAGCGTTGGGCCACTCATTTCCACCGCCACTACGTTCTTCTACCGGTGGGACCTGCGCCGTTACCGCCAGATCCTCACCCGCCTCTACCTGCCCTCTATGGCGATGGCCCCGTACGTGAAGGGGGTGGAGGATCACCAGTTCGCCGCCCTGCCACCGGGTTGTACCATCGGCGCCGCTCAGGAGCACGGCACCCTGGACAAGGCCGACCTCCAGCTCTTCTACGTGGGCGGCGTTGGCAGCCACTACGGCCTGCACGAGTGCGTGGCGGGCGTGCAGGACTCCCCCGCACACTTGTGGCTGTGCACGCGCCAGGCCGAGTGGGAGGCAGCCAAGCCCGGCTACGCCGGCTTGATCGGGGAACGCACCGAGGTGTTGCACGAGTCCGGCGCGGACGTGACCAGGCGGCTGACTAGCGCCGACATCGGCGTGCTGTTCACCGCTCCGCAGGAGTACCGCGAGTTTGCGATGCCCTTCAAGCTCTTTGAGTACATCGGCGCGGGTGTGCCGATTCTGGCCAGCGAGGGCACACTGACCGGCAAGTTCGTGGCGGAGAACGGCCTGGGCTGGACCCTGCCCTACGACCGCGCGGTGCTCAGCGAGTTCCTCACCCACCTGGCCGCCCACCCGGAGGAAGTGGCTGCGGCCTCGCAGCGCGTGCGAGAGGTGGCCCCAAATCACACGTGGCTGGCGCGCGCGACGCAGGTGCGTGACGACCTCACTGCCGGAGGCTAGTTACCCGTTTCTCCCGCCAATGCGGCCAGTTCCTGGGCTACCAACTGGGCGTAGAGTGCCTGCCCCGGCGCCAAGGGGTGGATCATGTCCACCGAGAACAGCTCGGGTTTGCCTTCCACGGCTTCCTCCCAGTCGGCTACCCGCACCTGCCCGGGGTGTGCGGCGGCAACTTGCCACACTGCAGCGTTGGCCTTATACACCCATGAGTTGGCTTCGGGGGCGGCGCCAGTGAGCAGAAGCAGTTTGCGCTCCGGGCCCAAATAGGCGACCAGTGACTCGAAGTCGTCCACCTCCGCCGAGTCATTGGTGGCGAGGGCCACCACTACGAGCGGACGCTTGCCAACTGCGGCGTCTGCCGCCTCCAACAATGACAGGCTCTGGCGGGCCGCACGGCTCTTTTGGGCATCGACGTACACTCCAGGCAGAGCGTCCGCTAGTGCCTCCGCAGACAGGACAGTGACGGAGTCACCAATTATCGTCACTCCCTCGCCGTCCACCAGTCCGGGCGCGGCAGCAGCCTCGCTCCTCGTTTGGGAGCGATACTGCCCCTGGGCTTTCTCGGCCTCTACGATGGCGATTTCGACGCTAGACATTGCGGGCTGGTGCGCAAGCGCTACCCCGGTTGCCGTCACCATCACCACCGCGAGCCCAACCGCAGGCAAACGCAGTGCCCACTTGGTAGCCCACAATTGTTTCAACGCTGCCAAGCCTCCCCGCCGGAGCGGCGTCTCTATGAAACGGTACGAGAGGGCAGCAAGGACAACGCTCAACGCTGCGACCCCCCACAGACGCCCGTACTTGTTGACGTGACGCAGGGTGTAGTAGCTGATGATCAGCACCGGCCAGTGCCAGAGGTAAATGGAATACGAACGCTCCCCTATCCACACCAGGGGGCGCAGTTCCAGCACGCGGGCCAGCCAACGTCCCGGTCCGGGCACGGCCACCACCTCAGGGGTCAGGGACTGAAGGACCAGTACCGCCAGAACGGAGGCGTAGATGAGCGGCAGCATGGAGTGCGCCGCATCCGGGAGACCGGCCAAGCCGGGCAAAGGCACGGTGCGAGCCACCGCCCCCACTAGGAGCCCAGCACCCCAACCGGTCAGGCCTCGAACCCAGATCCAAGCCCGGTATGCACTGGAGGGGTTTGGCCGGGGCAACGCCGGGGAGAGTGCCTTGCCGTGCACCACCGCCAAGGCAGCCCCTAGCATCAGGCCAAAGGCGTGGGTGTCTGTGCCTAGGTAAACGCGAGACGGATCTGCTCCTGCGGAACGCAGGTACTCTCCCCACCAGATGGATCCCGCAGCGAGCACTACTGCCCAGATCGCTAGCAGAGCCTGCCCGGCTGCTGGCCGCGCAAATAGGCGCCTGGTTATCCAGATACCCGCACCGAGCAGGAGTGGCCAAATCAAGTAGAACTGAGCTTCCACAGACAAGGACCAGATATTGGTGAAAAGCTGCGGTAGGCCCCGCTCGAAGTAGCTCGCGCCAGCCCAAATGTCCGCCCAGTTGCTCACGAAGAGCAGCGAGGAGGTCACCTGCCGGCGGATGTTGAGGAGCATGTCCGGCACTCCCGCGAATGCGGCCACTCCGGAGATGACCAACACCACCGTGACCAGGGCGGGGAAGAGGCGCCGCATGCGGCGCTTGGTGAAGGCCACCATGTCTACCCGCCCTTTGTCCCAAATCTCCAGCAGCAAAAGTGAGGTGATGAGGAACCCGGAGATGACGAAAAAGAAGTCCACTCCGACCCGGCCCGCCGGGACCCACAGCGGGAAAAGGTGGTAGCCGAGTACCAGCACCACTGCGGCGGCACGTAAGCCGTCAAGCCCTTGCATACGCTGAGGTTTGGACGAAGGGGCCGGTAGCTGAGTGGTCATAGGGATCCTCGGGGTGGGCGCTGTTCCCTCTATTGTGCTTGACTGGCCTAACCAAGCAGTAGCGGAGCCTTGTGAAACAATGCGGGCGATGCCAGCTTCCTCACGTCGTCAGCGCAGCGCGGGCTCCACCTCCCGCGCCCCCTTCCCTGCCCGCCGCGCTCCCGCGACCCTCAGCCACCCCCACTCTTCGCTATCTCCTAGCGGGAGCCGCGACGGTAGTTTCCTCCCCCCTCGCGGTGGCGACCTCTCTGCCCAGTGCGCGTATTTCGAAGCCGAGGCCTGCCGCTCCTGCACCCAGCTGCCCGTGCCGTACGCGGAGCAGGTGGCGGCCAAGCAGGCCGGGTTGGAGGAGCTGCTCCCCTCGGTGCCGCGCTGGCGCTCCCCGCAGCAGAGCGCTCCCACGCGGTTTCGCACCACCGTGAAGTTGGTGGCGGGCGGCAGCGTGCAGCGCCCCAAGCTGGGAATCGCGGGCCGGGACTTCGCTGGCATCGACCTGAGCCGCTGCCCGATCGTGGACGAACGGATCGAGGCCGCCCTGCCCGCCGTGAAACAAACGATTTCACGCGCCGGTTTGGTGCCGTATAGCGTGCCGCGCCGACGCGGCGAGCTGAAGAACGTGCTTGTCACGGTGAGCGAGCGCGGGGAACTGATGATCCGCTTCGTGCTGCGCTCCACGGCGCGCCTGGACGCCCTGCGCGCCGCCCTGTCCGCCCTCCTCACGGCCCTGCCCCAGCTGCGGGTGGTGACCGCCAACCTGCTGCCGACCCACGTGGCCCTGCCAACGGGCGAGGAGGAAATCCACCTCTCCGGAGCGGCCAGCCTGCCGCTGCCGCTCGGGGACGTGACGCTGTGGGCCCACCCCGGTGCCTTCCTGCAGACCAACACGGCGGTGGCCGCCGCCCTCTACCGGCGGGCCGGGGCCTGGCTGGCCGAGCAGCGCCCCCAGCACGTCGTGGACCTCTTTTGCGGCATGGGCGGCTTTGCCCTCCACGCCGCTGCGGCGATCCAACGCGCCTCTTTACCTCCCGAGGTGGACGACGTTCCCGTCGCCGCCCCCACCGCACGCCCGGACTCTGCGCCGGCCACCACGGGCACCGGGGCCAAGAAGGGGGCCGCGCCCGGCAACGTCGGGCAAGACAAGGTGAAGCGGGGGCCGGGCATCGAGGTGGTAGGCATGGACGTGAGCGCGCCCTCCATCGCGTCGGCGCGGCGCGCGGCCAAGCAAGCCGGGCTGGCGGCGCGCTTCGAGGTGGCGGACCTGACCCGGCTAGTGGACCTGGAGGTGCCGGCCGGGGCCGCCGTGATCGTCAACCCGCCCAGGCGGGGCGTGGGCGAGCTGATGACCCGGTGGCTGGAGGACTGCGCCGCCACCACCCTCGTCTATTCCTCCTGCAACCCCGAGTCGCTGGCCACAGACCTGGCGCGGCTGCCTTCCTGGAAGCCGGTGGAGGGGCAGCTCTTCGACATGTTCCCGCACACCACGCACTGCGAGGTGGCGGTCCTCCTGCGGCGCATCTAGCCCATTGGGGTGCCGCGCCCGAAGATTGCAAAGCGGGAACGCAAAGGCCGGGCCGGGAGAACCCGGCCCGGCCTTTTAGCTTGCTCAGATCAGCGCGGTCCAGAAGGACTTGTCGAAGGTGGGCTCGCCCGCCACGACCTTGCCCAGCTCGGACGGGTCCAGCGGCTCCACGTGCGCCCGCGAGACGTGCGGGTGGTTGCAGGGCACCAGCTGCTCGTTCGGGTCCAGGCGAATCTCCTCAAGCTTCTCCCCCGGGCGCAGGCCCGTGAACTCGAACTGCGGCTCGATGCCGGCCTCCGCCGCCATCTCCTCCACGACGCGCACGATCCGCACCGGGTCACCCATGTCCAGCACCAGCACGTCGCCGCTGGCGGCCTCCACGCCGGCCTCCAGGACCAGCTGGCAGGCCTGGCCCACCGTCATGAAGTAGCGCACCACGTCCGGGTCAGTCACGGTCACCTTCTGGCCGTGGGCAAGCTGGCTGGCAAACGCCCACAGCGCGGAGCCGCGCGCGCCGAGCACGTTGCCGAAACGAACCGAGCAGTACTCCAGAGCGTGGGTCTGGCCGTACCAGGCGGTCAGGCGCTCCGCCACGCGCTTGGAGAAGCCCAGCGCGGTGGTGGGAGAGGCGGCCTTGTCCGTGGAAATGTTGATCAGGTGCTTTACGCCGTACTTCACGCTCAGGCGCAGCACGGTGTCGGAGCCGATCACGTTGGTCTTCCATGCCTCCGCCGGGTACTGCTCCAGCAGCGGGGCGTGCTTGAGGGCTGCGGCGTGCACCACGATCTCCGGGCGCTTCTCCGCGAAGATCTGCTCCATGCGCTCGGTGTCACGCAGGTCCGCCAGCACCACGTGGGCGTTGTCCAGGAGGGCACGGCCCTCCAGGAGCAGCTGAGTGGCGTGCAGGCCGGACTCGTCGCGGTCCAGCAGCACCAGCTCCGCGGGGTTGAGCTGGTAGACCTGGTGGCAGATCTCGGTACCGATGGAACCACCCGCGCCGGTCACCAGTACGCGGCGTCCAGCGATCTGGGCGCGCACCTCGGCAGAAATAGCGGGGTCCGTGTCCAGGCCGCCGCCGATGCGGTGGGCAAGCCAGTCCCAGTCAGAGGGGTTGTTCAGCGATGGCAGAGTCATGGTCACGATTGGCGATTCTAGTTCCCTCCTCGCCAAGTGTGCGCGGGCTCTTGGCCACTTAACAGCAAATGGAGAGGAGAGCTTAGTTACGCCAGCGGGCGCGGGGAGTCCCCGCGCCCGCCCCGCCCGCTTATTCCCGGGGAGCTAGAAAGTGCACTCCTCGCAGGGGTGCGGGCCGGTGCGGCCCGCCTCCCCACGGTCCAGCGTGTCGATGTCAGCCAGGTCTGTGGCGGACAGCAGCGGCGCCAGTGCCAAGGCCCCCAGGTTCTCGCGGCAGCGCTGCGGACTGGAGGACTTGGGTATGACAACGCGTCCCTGGCGCAGGTGCCAAGCGAGCACTACCTGGGCCGGGGTGGCCCCGAGCCGGGCGGCGATGGACTTAATGGCCGGTTCCTCGAAGCACGCGCCACGTACCAGCGGGCTCCACGCCTGCACCGGAATGCCCTGCTCCACGCTGTAGCGCTCCAGCTCCCGGTTGCGCAGGTAGGGGTGCAGCTCGATCTGGTTGCACACCGGCCTGATCCGTGCCCCCGGCAGGATGGTCTCAAAGTGGACCTGCTCAAAGTTGGCCACGCCAATGGAGCGCAGCCGCCCGGAGTCCACCAGCTCCTCCAATGCCGCCCAGGTCTCGTTCAGGGGGTGGCGGTCCGCCACGGGCCAGTGGATCAGGAACAGGTCCAGGTAGTCCAGGCCCAGTTCCCGCATGGTCTCCTCGAAGGCAGGGGCGACGTCGCGCGGGTGGTGCTTCTGGTTGTGCAGCTTGGAGGTGACGAACAGTTCCTCCCGCGTAACCTCGCCGGCCTCCATCGCCTCCCGCAACGCTTGCCCCAGCTCCACGTGGTTCAAGTAAAACTGCGCCGTGTCGAAATGGCGGTGCCCAGCCCTAATGGCGTCGCGGAAGATCCCCACGGCCGCCGGGCCGCGCAGCTTGTAGGTACCAAAGCCGAACTGCGGCATCGAGTAGCCGGAGGAGAGCTCCACCTGCGGCAGCCCAACCGCCGGGTACTGGGCGGCGGCCGCAGCGGGACCGGTCAACGTGGAGGGGGCACTGACGGCAGCGTCGTCCACCTTGGTATGGACTACGGCCTCAAAAACGTACTCGTATTTAGTCATGGCGGTAAACGTTCGTCTCCCGGGTGGCGAAACCGCACCGGCGGTAGAGGCGGTTGGCGGCCTCGCGACTGGGCCGGGAAGTCAGGTCCACCGTGCGGCAGCCCATCTCCTTGGCGTGAGCCACTGCGGCAGCGACCAGGGCGGCGCCAGCGCCCTGGCCGCGCGCCGCCTGGTCCACCACCACGTCCTCGATCCAGGCGCGCACGCCGGTGGGAATCTGGAAGGAGATGAGGGAAAGCGTGCCCAGCAGCGGGTGGGTCCCGTCCTCCAGCGGCGCATCCGGGCGGAAGACGAACAGGTCCAGGCAGCCCTGCGCCAGCATCTGGCGAATCTGCTCCTCGGTGGGGGCAGGAGCAGAGCGGGAGAGCTGCGGTATCAGCCGCTCGAACATCTCCCGCAACTCTGGCGAATATTCACTCACGCGTTCAACGGCCAACTGAAGCCTCCTCACTCAGGTTCAACACAACGATTGTGCCCCGCAGCGCAGGTCAATGCTGCATTTGAGTGGCAATCACTGCCCCCATTGGGTGGCTAAAACGGCTCGCCTCCCGCCAGAATGGCCCCATGAGTGAAAACAACGTACCTGGTTTCGCCCCCGGCGCCGGCACCCCGGAGGGGGCGCCACAGCCCGCCCCTTACACGCCTCAAAATGGCGCCTACGGCGCGCCGACCGGCGCCTACGGCACCCAGCCGAACGGCTACGCGGCCCAGCCCGGCACCCCCGGCGCGCAGCCGGCCCCGTACGGCGCCCAGCCCGCCCCGTACGGCACTGCCCCTGTGCCCGCGCAAGAGCCGGCCCCCAAGAAGAAGGGGTTTGCCGGTCGCCTCGTCGCCGCATTGGCCGCAGTTGGCATCGCCTTGCTGGTAAAGATCGGTCTTCCAGTAGTCCTGGGCTGGTCCCACGTGCAGCTCGACGACCTCAAGCCTGGCGACTGCGTCAACTATGCCTACGTGCACAACGACAGCGAGTCCTCCGCCCCCATCAAGCGCACGGAGTGCACCAAGGAGCACGACGCAGAGGTGGTGGGCACCGGCGTCGCCCCATCCAGCGTCGAATACCTGAGCCGCAACGAGTTCGCCGAGGGCCTGTGCGTGGAGGGCTTCAAGTCCACTGTGGGCAAGGACATCTGGGACACCGAGCTGGACATGGCTTGGTTCACCGCCCAGATCGACGACTGGAACAAGGGTGACCGCACCGTGGTCTGCATGGCCTTCAACCTGGAGGACGTCAAGCTGACCCAGCCACTGCGCGAGGTCGTGAAGTAGGCGATCCGCTGGCGCAAGAGGCGGGGAGTGGCCAGAGGTGGCCACTCCCCGCCTTCGCTTTGTTAACTACTCGAGCTACAGCCAGCTGGATGGACGACGCTCCGCCAGCCGCGCGAATGGCCCAGCAAGCGACCACAAGCTGATTGTTTCTGTCTGAAAATGACAATTTCACTCATTTGATTGCACCGGCGAGGCGCTTTCCATATGCTGATATCACTCAGTTTCCTGCAACCCGGGAGTCAAAGATGCCTCATCGTTCCCGCGCCCGCCTTGTAGCGGGTTCCGCTGCGGTTGCGCTCATCGCTTCGGCGATGTTCGCGCCAGCCGCCCTAGCAGAAGAGGGGGTGGGTGAGGTCAACGCGACGGCTACCGAAGTGCAGCCAAACGCCTACACCTACGCCGCCATTCCTCACACCAGCCTCACCGCTGTTTCCGCTGATTCCGAGGAGCCCACGGGCGAGCTGCCCAACGGCCCAAAGGAAAAGGCAGTTGACGGCGACACCAACACCTATTGGCACACCAAGTGGCAGAACGCGAATCCGGTTCCCCCGCCGCCGCACGAGATCGTGATCAAGGTTGGCCAGGCCGGAGGTATCCAGAACATCGGCAAGGTGGACGTGGTTCCCCGCCAGTCTTCCAACGCCTCCGGTCGCTCCCACGAGTGGCAGCTCTTCTACTCTGTCTCTGACGACATCCAGGGCTCTGCCAACTGGGAGGAGATCGCAGCCGGTGCTTGGCCCGAGGACCACGACAACCGTCTGCAGACTAAGTCCATCGTCTTCCCGCGCCTGATCACTGCCACCCACTTCAAGTTCGTGGCCAAGTCCTCCTGGGGCGGCAGGCAGGGCACCACCGAGCAGGTGACCTCCATGGCGGAGTTCATCCCTTACACCGCCACGGAGTCCACCGCTGGCCCCACCCAGCCGACCGAGCCGACCAACCCGGGCGAGCTGCCTGCGGTTCCCACGAACGCGCTGGTCATCCAGGACGCCAAGCTGAAGGTGGAGCTGGACGCCGCCCTGCCTTACGTACGCAACTACACGGACAAGGCCTCCTCCAAGCAGATGCGCGGCAAGATCGGCGGCGACTCTGTCTCCGTGATCCTGAACAACTCCGCCAACGCTATCCCCGCCACGGTGGGCACCCCGGTTGCCACCGATACCTCGGTTACCTACCCGCTGACCTTCACCGGTGGCAGCATGAACGTGGTCTACACCCTAACTGAGGGCGTGCTGACCATGTCCCTGACTTCAGTCACCGGCACGGGTGGCACCAAGATCAACTCCGTTGAGATGCCCACGCTGGACATGGTTTCCGCCGTGGCCGCCCAACCGGGTGCCTCCCTGAGCCTGGCCAACGTCGACGTCAACCGCAACAACACGGGCAACACCGACCGCTTCATCGCGATCAACGGCTCCACCCCGGTTGTCGAGGGCAGCGGCTCCGCCTATGCCTTCGCCAACACCGCTGAGCTGGCCGCCGCGCTGGAGACCAACGCGATCGTCGACGACAAGCCGGGCGATGGCACCACGCAGATCTCCCACATGGAGAACAAGCGCTGGCTGTCCTCCGTGCGCTCTGCCTCTAACGCCCGCTTCGGCACCATCCGCGCCGGCGTGTTCACCGTCGAGTCCCAGTTCGCTACCGACGGCCTGGGAGCTGCCTCCAAGATCGAGGCCGGCAAGAACGCTGAGTGGGATCCCTTTGTTCGCATCGCCTTCACCACAGACGCCAACTCTGACAACGCTGTGGACTGGCAGGACTCCGCGATCCGCTACCGCGATATCGACATCGAAGCCAAGGGCAGTGACACGGTTCCCACCACCGTCATCACCCGTATCCCCTTCAACATCGTCTCCCAAGCCACCCACCCGTTCCTGAAGACGCTGGACGACACCAAGCGTGTGGCGCTGGCCACCGACTATCTGGGCCAGCAGGTCATGCTCAAGGGCTACCAAGCCGAAGGTCACGACTCCGCTCACCCCGACTACGGAGGCAACTACAACTTCCGTGCCGGTGGCCTAGCTGACATCAACAAGCTGGCTGCGGACTCCGAGGCGCTGAACGCCACCCTGGGTGTGCACGTGAACGTCACCGAACAGTACGCGGAGGCCAAGACCTTCGGAGACACCCCCTTCTTCGAGGGCCGCAAGGGCTGGAACTGGATGAACCAGGCCTGGATCATCGACGGTCGCAACGACCTGGGCTCCGGCAAGGTCCTGCAGCGCTTCCAGCAGTTCCGTGACGAGGTCCACAAGAACCTCGACTGGATCTACGTGGACGTCTTCTACGACTTCGGTTGGAAGGCAGATCGTCTGACCCGCGAGCTCAATGCGCAGGGCTGGCGCGTGGGTACCGAGTGGTCCGACAAGTTCGAGCGCATGTCCATCTGGTCCCACTGGTCTGCCGACGAAAAGTACGGCGGCGTGGCCAACAAGGGCATTAACTCCCAGATCATCCGCTTCATCGACAACTCCAACAAGGACACCTTCAACCCGCACCCGATTCTGGGTAACGCCCAGATCAAAGACTTCGAAGGTTGGACCGGCCAGGTTGATTGGAACACGTTCTACAACAACATCTGGAACAACAACCTGCCCACCAAGTTCCTGCAGCTCTCCCCGATCATGAAGTGGGACAGCACTGCCGGCAGCATCACCTTCGCCAACGGCACCGTGGCCACCGGTAAGGCCGGCCTGAGCGGCACGTTCAACGCTGACAACCTGACCCGCTTCACCTACGACGGCGCCGAGGTTCTGCACGGCACTTCCTACCTGCTGCCGTGGCAGGACAACGGCACCACTGACGGTGCCAAGCGCCTGTACCACTACAACCGCGCCGGTGGCTCCACCACCTGGAAGCTGACCGATTCCTGGAAGGACCAGGCCACCCTGAAGCTGTACAAGCTGACCGACCAGGGCCGCGTGGCAGTTGGTGACGTCGCCGTCACCGGCGGCAACGTCACCATCCAGGCCGACGCGGGCCAGCCCTACGTGCTTTACCCGTCCACCGCCGTGCCGGACGCTCAGGCTCCTGAGTGGGGCAAGCACAGCCTGATCAAGGACCCAGGCTTCAACGCCAACAGCCTGGACGCCTACGCCAAGACCGGCGCTGCCAGCGTCGTCAAGGCTGACCGCAGCCAGTACGTGGCCAAGCTCGGCGAGGGCGCTTCCTCGATTGCTCAGGCGCTCAACAACAACCAGCCCCTCGAGGCTGGCACCTACTCCGCCTGGGCCTACGTCCAGATCGGTGAGAACAACGCCCCTGGCACTCGCGACGTGAAGGTCTCCGTCTCTGGCAACGGCGTCACCGCCGGCAAGTACCAGCCCAAGGTGGGCAACGTCCCCACCACGGAGATTGGCCAGACAACGGTCTTGAACGCCACCGCCTCCGACGAGAAGTTCCGCTTCTACTACCAGCGCGTGCGCGTCGTGTTCACCACCGACGGCTCCGCCCCGGTTACCTTCAAGGTGGAGGCCGGCGATGGCACCACCCCGGTGTACGTGGACGATCTGCGCATTGTGAAGTACACGCAGGCCAACGACGCCTCCCCGACCGCCCAGACTGTTCTCTTCGAGGACTTCGAGGGCACCGACACCGGTTACTGGCCGTTCGTGACCGGCCCGGCGCAGGGCGGCGACGCCCGCACCCAGCTGGCTCGCAAGAACGCTCCCTACACCCAGAAGGGCTGGAACCCTGGCAACTACGGCGCCAGCGGCAAGCTGGTGGACGACGTCTTTGCTGGTGACTGGTCGCTGAAACTCCACGAGGAGAACGCCGGCCTGGTCCTGAAGAGCACGCCGCAGTCTATGCCGTTCAAGGCTGGTCACCGCTACCGCGTGTCCTTCGACTACCAAAACGGCACGGCAGACTACTACTCCTTCGTTACCGGTTACGACACGGTTCGCGTGGGCAACCGTCCGAACCAAACGATCATGGGTGCCGAGGCCCTGCCTGCTAAGCACACCACTGCCAAGTACTCTCACGAGTTTGTGGCCGGCAACTGTGGCGCTACCTTCGTTGGTATCTTCTCCACCGGCGGACAGGTCTCCCAGGCTGACCTGATCATCGACAACCTGCGCGTTGAAGATCTGGGCGCTTCTGGCGAGGTCCAGGCCTGCGCCGCAGCCCGCATTGCCTTGCCGCAGGGCGTCACCGCGCTGGTGGGAGGCGAGACCGGCAAGGTCTACACCACCATCACCAACAACGAGTCTTCTGCGATCACGGGTATCAAGCACACGCTGCAGCTGCCCGAGGGCTGGACCGTTACCCCGGCCGGTTCCACCGAATACCCGGTTGAGGTGGCAAGCCTGGCTCCCGGCGAGACCTCCTACGCTGAGTGGAACGTGACGCCGCCTGCCGTGCCCACCTCCACCACTGCCAACGCCTCCATCGCCTACACCGGCCCGAATGGCGCAACCGCAGCTACCGCATCGGTCAACCTGACCGTGCTGCGCGGCCTGCAGCCAGGCAAGAACTGGCTGTCTGACTTGCCGTTCCTGAACGCAGTCAACGGGTGGGGCCCGATCGAGCGCGACGCTGCTAACGGCGAGAACCAGGCGGGTGACGGCCGTCCGCTGAAGATCGGCACCAACAAGACCTTCGAAAAGGGCCTTGGTACCCACGCGGTTTCTTCTGTGGAGTTCGACCTGAACGGCCGCTGCACCAAGTTCACCTCTGAGGTGGGTGTGGCTGACTACCAGCAGGGCCGCGGTTCCGTCGGCTTCGAGGTGTGGGGCGATGGCCGCAAGCTGGCCGAGTCCGGCACCCTGACCGGTTCCCGGACCCACGCCTTTGACGTGGAAATCACCAACGTCAAGCGACTGCGGTTGAAGGTCAACGACGGTGGCAACGGCATTGGTAACGACCACGGTAACTGGGGCGATGCCGCTGTCACCTGTGGGACTGCCCCGACCCCGGAGCCGTCCTCCACCCCGACGCCGCAGCCGACGCCCACCCCCGAGCCGTCTGTTACGCCGGCTACCCCGGTGGTGGACCGCATTGCTGGCGACACCCGGATCGACACTGCGCTGAAGGCCGCTGCGGACCCGGCGTTCGACAAGACGGTCGCCGTGTTGACCTCCGGCAGCTCCTTCCCGGACACGCTTTCTGCGGCTCCGTTGGCCGACGCTCTGAACGCTCCGCTCCTGCTCACTGGCGGGAAGAGCTTGGAGAAGAAGGTTTTGGACGCTCTGAAGGCGCGTGGCACCACCAAGGTCACGATCGTTGGTGGCGACAAGACTGTGGCCCCGGCAGTGGAACGCGCTCTGCGTGCAGCCGGCATCCAGGTCAACCGGGTCAGCGGTGCAGACCGCGCTGCCACCTCCGTGAACGTGGCCAAGAAGGCGATCGAGCTGAACCCGCAGCTGGAGCGCGTGCTGGTGGCCGACGGCAACCAGTTCGCTGACGCCGTCTCTGCCTCCGGCGTGGCTGGACGCGCCAAGGCCGTGGTCATCCTGACCAACGGCAAGCGGATGCCCGCGTCCTCCAAGGCGTTCATCGCTCAGCAGGCTAAGACCTTCAAGGTTGGTGCCGTGGGTGGTTCCGCTCTGGCCGCCACCCGCAGCGCGGGCCTGGCCACCGGCGCCAACTTCAAGCAGTACGTGGGTGCCGACCGCTACGCCACGTCCGCTTTGATTGCCAACGCCTTCGGCGCCGGCACCAAGCAGGTGCTGCTGGCCTCCGGCCTGTCCTTCCCGGACGCGCTGGTTGGTGGCGCGCTGGCTTCCGAGCGCGACGGCGTGGTTTTGCTGGTCAAGGCCAACGAGATCCCGGCAGGCGCCAGCGCCTTCCTGCGGGAGAACAAGCCGGTTCGCGTCACCCTGCTGGGTGGCCCGGCCGTCCTCTCCACCGCCCTGGAAGGCAAGGTTGCCAAGCTGATCAAGTGATCTCCTAGGTAACCCGCGCGGTTGGGGGCAAGGTTTAAGCCTTGCCCCCAACCGTTTTTCTGGCTCGCCTGTCCGCAAAACTTCGGCTTACCTCATTGGCGAAATTCGGGGCAGGAGCCCCCCTTCTCGGTCGAGAAATGTGGGGCGTGAGTCCTAGACTGATCGCAGCAGCAAGCCAAGCTCTAGGAGGAAAAATGGCGTACTACATTGGTGAAGACGGCGGCAAGAAGCCCATGGTGGCGGACATCGAGAAGATGACCAAGGAGAACGACAAGTTCCGCGTTACCGTGTGGACCGGTGAGCACCTGCAGCTCACCGTCATGTCGATTCCGGTTGGTGGCGATATCGGCCTGGAGGTTCACGACGGCGTTGACCAGTTCATCCGCATCGAGGCAGGTAAGGGCCGTTGCGAGATGGGCGACGCGGAGAACAACCTGGACTTCGTGCGCGAGGTCGAGGACGACGACATGATCCTGGTTCCCTCCGGCGCCTGGCACAACATCACCAACATCGGCGACGAGCCGCTGAAGCTCTACACTCTCTACGGCCCGGCGGACCACGTGGCCGGCACGGTGCACGACACACAGGAAGACGCCGAGGCTGACCCGAACGAGCACTGATCTCGCCGGGCCTAAGGGGGCCGCCGCTCTGTTTGTGAGCGGCGGCCCCCTTTGCGTGCGCAAGCACCGGGTGGGACGGTAAAGCGGTGGCCTGAGACCGGAGTATGGTGGGCGCTGCAAGGAGGCAAAATGGTTGATGTCCGTGAGCCGCTGCGGTGGATGGCCGACGGCACTTTGAAGCAGGTCAACCCCTTTTCCGGGACGCAGGTCTGGACGGTGCCGGGGCGAGGCAATCGCCCGATTGGGCGGCCGCCGGTGCAGAGCGATCCACTGGGGCCGGTTGCGTTTACGCACACGTGCGCGTTTTGCAGTGGCCGCACCGAGCAGACGCCGCCGGAGAAGACGCGACTGGACAAGGGCGTGCTCACGCGCGGGGCGAGCCCGGCGTTGGCCGCCACCCCGGCCGATTTTCGGCGTATTCCTAATCTGTTTGAGATCGTCTCCTTCGAGTACTGGAACCGAAATTACGGCTATGAGTTGGACGACGTTGCCGCCGCCCGCCTGGAGGAGTGGCTGGCGGATCCCGCCGGCATTGAGCGCGTGGCCGGCGTGGTGGAGGCAAAGCTGAAGGCGGCGGGCCACACCGGGCCGGCGGCCTCGTGGGCGGCGTTCGATGCGCAGATGCAGCGCAATCTCTGCGCGGCCTTCTTTGGTGGCTGCCATGACGTGATCGTGGCGCGCCGGCACTACGTGGACGGGGCCGCCACGCAGGCGGAGCTGGCCAGTGTGGGGACGCTGACTCCGGCAGAGCACCGCGACTACATTGCCATCACGGTGGATGCCCTGCGGGACCTGTACGCCACTAACCGCTACATCCGCTACGTTCAGGTGTTCCAGAACTGGTTGGCGCCGGCGGGGGCTAGCTTTGATCATCTGCACAAGCAGTTGGTGGGTATTGATGAGCGCGGCAGCGGGATCGAGGCGGAGATCGCCTTGGCGCAGCGCAACCCCAACCTCTATAACGATTGGGGGGTGAACTACGCCCACCGCCAGAACCTGGTGGTGGCGGCCAATGAGCACGCGGTCGCCTTTGCCGGGTTTGGGCACCGCTACCCGTCGCTGGAGGTTTACTCGCGGTCGGGAACGACGTTCCCGTGGGAGCAGAGCGCCGAGGAGCGCGATGCGATGGCTGACCTGCTGCACGCGTTGCACGCGGCGGCCGGGCCGCACTTGGCGTCCAACGAGGAGTGGCACCACCAGCCGCCGGAGGCTATTACGCCCATGCCCTGGCGGGTGGTGATCAAGTGGCGCGTGTCCACCTTGGCCGGTTTTGAGGGTGGCTCGAAGATCAACACGAACACGATCGACCCGTTCTCTGTACGTGACCGCGTCACGGCGGCGCTGCGGGAGCTGCGTGTCCAGGGGAAGGTGGCTCCGCTCAGCATCGCGGAGGAGGTGGAGCTACCGGTCAACCCACTCCGCTACCTGGGTAAGTAGCCCTCAGGTTATTCCCACTCTTTTCCGAGAGACCGTGGGCCCCGCGCCCCGTGCCTGGCTCGGAGCCGCAGCTACTGGGTGTTCCTTTCGCGAGCTAGCCGCGAGCCCGCCATGTGGTACCGCAACGGTCCTTGGGCGCTAAACAGCGCCCAAGGACGCGCGGGCAGGACCGTCTTTAGCGAGCGAAGGTGGGCCCGCTTGGCCTGGAGTCTTGCAATCTCCTCACCGGTTGCGCGCCCGGAGCTCAACGCCCGGATTACAGCCCACTCGCTCACCGAGAGGGCGTGAGCAGCTGCGGGGTCCAAAGCCAAGAGCCGCCGCGTGATGGTCGCCAGGCTGGCAGCGGCGTCGCTGGTCCAACCGCTGCGCAGTTGGTTGTTTGCTGTGTCTAGGACGTTGCTGCGCAGCAGTTTGGTCACCAGTGCCCGCCGCTGCCGTTTGCGCTGCATCCAAGGTTGAGCCGGGTCCAGCAGCGTGGAGAGAAATTGCAGTTCCTCCCCCGCTGGACGCGCGCTGGTGGTGATCCGGACGTCTTGGTCTGCGTGAACCCGGTAGCCAGGTGGCCCAAAGGCAAAAGAAACCCTGACCCCGCCAAACCAGATCCGGGTGGCAAAGAGCGTGTCTTCGCCAGTGGGGGTACCTTCGGGGAAGCGAAGGTGGCCAAGGGTTGAGCGGCGCAACAAGCCTAGCGCCGACATGCGGTAAACCAGGCGGTCCTTCACGCCATCTAGGTTGGCTCGCCTCGATCTGCGTACCGGCGGGGTGGGGGCATTTCCACCTTCGGGCTCCAGCCGGTTGGCGATCACAAAGTCTGCCGGGTTCTTGGGGTCCTGTGCCATCTTCACCCAGCGGTCTACCGCACCTGCTTCCAGCGTGTCATCGGAACCAACCAGCGTGACGAATGGGGCCCGCGCCGCCTCAAAGCCGGCGTTCATGGGGCCTGCAGGGCTGGGTATGCCATCCCGGTGTTCAATGAGCGTGACGCGCGGGTCGTTCCCCCACTTGCCCAACGCGGTCCTGATCAAGTCCGCATCGATGTTGTGTGCAACCACGATCGCACGGCAAGGGGTCTGGTTCCCGTCCAGGACGGAAGCCACGGTGCGCGCCACTGGTCGTTCCGCCCGGTGGACGGCGATCACCGCATCGACCACCGCCGCAGCGGTGTCCTGCGAGGCAGCGGCGTTGGCCGCAGGCAGAGTCTTTGCCATCCAAGACCACCTGTCCCTTAAATCTGCTGCGCGGGGGCGTTACCCCCGGTAACAACCATCAACTTAGCACCGTGCGGGGTCGCTCCCCTGCGGCCTCGGTCGCCTGGCGGGAGGGTAGAGAAGGCACCACCGCTTAGCCGGCGCGGCACTCCAGGCGCCACCGCACGGCATCCAGGAAGGGGCCAAAGGAGAGGAACTTCTCCACCGCCTCACTGCCCGGCTCGGCCCAGACCTCCCGCGGCGTGCCCAGGCGCTCTAGGCGACCGTCTACCATGACGCCGACGCGGTCGGCCACCGTGAAGGCTTCGTCGTGGTCGTGGGTGACGTAGACGGCGCTGATGCCGGCGTCGTGGATGATCTTGCGCAGCTCAACTGTCAGGTACTCGCGCAGCGTGCGGTCCAGGGCGGAGAGCGGCTCGTCCAGCAGAAGCAGGCGCGGGCTCGCCGCCAACGCCCGCGCCAGGGCCACGCGCTGCGCCTGTCCCCCGGAGAGTGTGGAGATGGAGCGCTTTTGGTAGCCGGAGAGCCCAACCAGGTCGAGCAGCTCGGAGATGCGCTGCTGGCGTTCTTGCTTGCTCATTTCCTTGGGCAGGGCGTAGCCGACGTTGCCGGCCACGTCGCGGTGGGCAAAGAGCTGGCCGTCTTGGAACATGAGCGCAAAGCCGCGTTTGTGCACCGGGGTGGAGTCGATGCGCTGGGAGTCAAAGCTGATGGTTCCGCTGGCGAGGGGCTCTAGCCCGGCTACCGCGCGCAGCAGCGTGGACTTGCCAGAACCACTTTCACCAAGCAGGGCAACGATCTCCCCGCCGTCAACGCCGCCGACGTTCAGGCTGACGTCGTCCACTGCGGTAAGGGAGCCGTAACGAACGGTTACGGTGGAAATCTCCAGAGTCACCAGGCGACCTCCTTGTTGCGGGCCTTTTCGACTAGCAGCATGATCGAGGCCGTCAGCACGGCCAGGACAACAGAACCGGCCACCGCCATGCCCTGCGAATAGCCGCCGGGGTGGCCTAGGAGCCGGTAGATCATCACGGGCAGGGTCGGATTGTCGGGCTGCGCAAGGAAGCTAGTGGCACCAAACTCTCCCAGCGACACCGCCATCGCAAAGCCAGCGGCTACTGCCAACGCGCGCAGCAGCACCGGCAGCTCGATCGTCGCCAGCACGCGCCACGGAGAGGCCCCCAGGGCGGCGGCGGCCTCAAACTGGCGCGGGTTGATGGCCCGCAAGGAGGGCAAAACCGTGCGCACCACCAGGGGGATGGCCACGATCGCCTGCGCAATGGGGATCAACACCACCGAGGAGCGCAGATCCAGCGGGGGCCGGTTGAGCGTGATCAAGAAACCGAAACCAACAGTCACGGCGCTGATGCCAAGGGGCAGCATGAAGGCCGTATCCAGCAGGGCCAGCGCGGTCTTGGCGCTCTTCTGGCGGGGACGTCGGGCAAGGAGCATGCTCACCGCCGCGCCTAGCGCAACCGAGAGCAAAGTAGCCCAGGCCGCAAGGTGAAGGGAGTTCAGGGCGGCCTTCCAGACGGGCACAATCAGCGCAGAATCCTTGCTCTCATCCCAAAGATCCGTATAGTTGGCCAGCGTCCACTCCCCCGAGCGCTTCAGCGAACGCAACACCAGTTGCGCAATCGGAGCGGCAATCAAAACCAAAGCAACAAAGGTCAGGGCGACAGCGGGAGCGTCGGACCTGGAAAGCGGCGACTCGTTGGCAGCAACGCTTCGCATCGACAAGGAACGCTCGCGGCGGGAGCGGGCCCTCCCAGAGATAAACAAGGCCACGGCAACCACAACCAACTGCACAGTGGACAACACGGCTGCGGCGCGCAGGTTAAACAAAGACACCGCCTGGAAGTAGATCTCTGTCTCGATCGTGGCTGCGCCAAGGCCACCCAGAATCAGCACGATTCCGAACGCGGTGACACAAAAAAGAAAGACGAGGGAAGCGACCGAGGCGATAGCGGGGGCCAGCGCGGGAACCGTGACGGTCCAAAAGACGCGGGCCGGGCTCGCCCCCAAAGCGGCTGCGGCTTGGGCGGGACGGTCATCCAGCGTCGACCAGGTGGCCCCCACGGAGCGCACCACCAGCGGAAAGTTGAAGAAAACCATGGCGATCACGACCGCCGGCATGCTCCCGTCCAGCTCGAGGAAAGCAAGCGGGCCGGTCTTGTCGAACAGGTTTCGAAACGCGGCGCCAACCACAACGGTGGGCAAAACAAAGGGGACGGCCACCAGGCCGCGCAAAAGCGTGCGCCCCGGGAAAACCCGGCGGTAAAGCACGTGCGCGCCCGGCAGACCAAGCAGCAGCGAGAACACGGTAGCCAAGGTGGCCTGCACAATCGTCTGCTGGAAAATGCGCCAAGTGCGCGGCTTGGTCAAGACCTCAAAAGCGCCAGCAGCCTCCCACTGGCCGCCAGGGAAAAACGCACGCGCAAACAAAGCCAACACGGGCCAGGCAAAGAAAACGGCCAGCACAACCAGCGGCACGACGGCGATCAAAACCCACCACGCGCGCCAAGTAAAACGGCCAACCCAATCACGCATGAACTTCTCCACATAGAGCTTGGCCCGGGACGGCCAAGCCGCCCCGGGCCAAACACTAACTCACTTGGACATCGCCTCGGTCCAGGCCTCAATCCACTCGTTGCGGTGCGCGCCGATCTCGGCTGGGGAGACAAACTCGGGCTTGGCGGCAAGCGGGCCGAACTTGGTCAGTGCCTCCGGCAGCTTGGCCTCAGAGCTGGTCGGGTACATGTACATGTTGTCCGGGATGGACTCCTGTACCGGGGTGGTCAGCAACCACTCGACGAATGCCTTGCCACCGGCAGCGTTCTTGGCGTTGGTCAGCACACCGGCGTACTCGACCTGGCGGAAGCAGGTCTGGTCCAGGTTGGCCACGGCGGCCTCGGTGCCCTCGTCGTTGACGAAGTAGGACGGGGAGGAGGAGTAAGACAGCATGAGCGGGTAGGCGCCCTTGCCCTCACCGGCGGAGAAGTCAGCCTCGAAGGCCTCGGACCAGCCAGAGGTGACCTTGACGCCGTTGTCCTTGAGCTGCTTCCAGTAGTTCAGGTAGCCGTCCTTGCCAAAGTGGGAGACGGTGGCCAGCAGGAAGGACAGCCCCGGGGAGGAGGAAGCCGGGTTCATGACAACCAGCTTGTCCTTGTACTCCGGCTTGGCGAGGTCCTCGAAGGTGGCCGGGATTGCCACGTTGTTCTCCGCAAACCACTTCTTGTCGGCGTTGATGCAGACGTCCCCCATGTCGATCGGGGCCAGGCCCGGGGCGTCCTCCACCGCGAAGGCACCCGCGCCGGTCGGCAGCATGATGCCGACGTCCGCCACGACCCCCTCATCTACCAGGCGGGAGGCGAAGGTGTTGTCCACGCCGAAGAAGGCATCGCCCAGCGGGGCGTCCTTGGACAGGGCCAGGGCGTTGGTCAGCTCGCCGGCGTCGCCGCGCTCCTGGATCTCCAGCTTGTAGCCGCTCTCCTTCTCAAAGGCTTCCTTCAGCTCGTCCGGAACGTTGAAAGAACCGTGGGTGATGACGGTGACGACTTCGCCCTCGGCGCCGCCCTCGGCGGGAGCGCCAGCCTCCGTGGTGGCGGTAGCTTCTGCCTGCTCGGCGGGCTTCTCCGCAGAGCAGGCCGCCAGGCTGACGGCGGCTGCGGCGGCGGCCGCAAAAGCAATGGTGCGCTTCAAACGCATGATTCTCCTTCAACTCGTTGTGAAGGGGTGCATGAGAAATCTCGACTCCCTTCGCCGGTACTAGCCGGATCAGGTTCGAGGGTCTGCCTGGTGGCACTCTCAGCTCAGCCCGTGGGCTTTGCTCCCCTGTCGTGAGCGAAAGTCTACTCGCGCACCCAAAGGGCTCCCATCTCCGGGCACCGGGACGTGCATCACCCCAGACGGGGGAAGCAAAGGCGGGGCAGGGGCTATCTCCAGCCCCCGCCCCGCCAGTCTTGCTCCGGGTCAGGCCTGCTCTAGCTGCACCTTGCGCCGCGGGTCGTAACCCTTGGGGCCGTACAGGTGAGCTGCGGCGCCCACGGCGCCGCGCCGCAGCAGGGTGAACACAACCCCGCTGACTGCCGCGTAGACCAGTACCTCTGCAACGCTCACGTCCGGGTCCTCGTCGTCAACCGGGGCGTCACGGCCCGTGGTCAGTTGCCACGCCTTCTTCAGCACGAAGTTAGCCGCAAATCCTGCCGCCGCTGCCGCCGCCAGGTGCGTAACCTTCCATCCCAAGTCCATGAGAACTCCTTTCCGCGCTCCAGCCTACCTGTGCAGCACGCCACGCTGACTGCCGTGTTCGCCGCCAGCAAGCCCAAGCGATCGATCCACCGCCATTAGCACGCCCCCCTTTCCCAAATTCGCCGCGCGCCGCCCCCCCCGTACGGGAACAGTTTTCCCTCGTTTGGCGCGCTTTTGTGCGCGCGGGTGCGCTTGGCGGGCGGGCGCGCACCAGCCCCCGGTAGATTTGGGGACGCCTGGCCGCCGGGGCCGGGCGATTTCTACCTGCCTGGAGCCCACATTGCCCCTGCTGTCCGTGATTTCCCTGGTGGTGGCCGTGCTTGCCACTGTGGTGGGGGTGGCGCTGTTTGCTCGCGGCGTTTACAAGCTGGTGGTGGCTATGCGCGTGGGCCGCAGTGCCCCGGACCGCGCCGGCGATGTGCCGCGCCGGCTCTGGCTGAGCCTGACGCAGGCGGTGGGGCACCAGGCTTTCCGCGGCCGCCCCCTCATCCGGGCCGCGCACTGGGTGGTGATGGTTTCCTTCCCCGTGCTGGTGCTGACCCTGGTGGGCAGCTACGGCCAGCTCGTTAACCCGGCCTACCACCTGCCGATACTGGGCCAGTGGCCGGTCTTCACGTGGCTGGTGGAGATTTTTGCCTGGGCGGGTCTGCTGGGCATCGTGGCGATGATGGTGGTGCGCACCCGCACGGGGCGGGGCAAGCCGGCCCAGGCCGATCCGGCCCACGCCCCGAACGGCACTCGCTTCTCCCTCTCCCGCTTCCTGGGTTCCTCTTGGTGGCAGGCGCGCTACGTGGAGTGGACCATCCTGGGGGTGTTGGTTTGCGTGCTGGCGCTGCGGTCGCTGGAGTGGGCTTTCGCCTCCGCGCTGGCCAACCCCATCTCCGCCTGGAACGACCCGCTGGTCGTGTCCCCCAACCACTACCTGACGACGTTCAGCGACGGGGACGCCACCGGCGGGGAGTTGGCGGAGGGGCCGCAGGCGCCCTCCAAGTGGGTCTACCCGCTAACGTGGTTTGTGGGCGAGGCACTGCGTGGCTTGTCGCTGGAGGTGCTGGCCGCCGCGATCACGCTGACGGCCCTGGCCAAGGTACTGATCTCCATGGCCTGGTTCGCCGTGGTGGGCCTGTCCCCCGCGATGGGCGTGGCGTGGCACCGCTTCCTGGCCTTTGTGAACATCTACGGTCGGCGCGAGCTGGACGGCTCGAAGGCGCTGGGCGCCGTGGCGCCGCTGCTGGTGGACGGCGAGCCGCTCACGCCGGAGCTGACGGACGAGCTGGACGACTCCGCCGTGCTGGGCATCGGTAACATCGCCGACTTCTCCTGGAAGAGCCTGCTGGACTTCTCCACCTGCACCGAGTGCGGCCGCTGCCAGGAGGTCTGCCCGGCGTGGAACACGGGCAAGCCGCTTTCCCCCAAGCTCCTGGTGATGTCTTTGCGCGAGCACCACCACGCGATGGCGCCGTTCTTGCGGGCGGCCGCCGCGCTTGGCGCTGCGGTGGACGACGTTCCCGCCGGCGCCACCGCCAAGGCGGCCAGCGGTGAAGCGGCCGCTTCCCCCGCGCAGGGCGGGGCGGGCGAGCGCCCGGTGGCGCTGCTGGGCCACAACGACGACCTGTTGGGCGCGCTGCTCGCGGCCGGGGCCGCCCCGGAAGGCACGGAGTTCACGGCCGCGCGGATCGCGGCCGGCGAGCTGCCAGCGCTGGTGGGAAACGTAATCGCCCCGGAGGTGCTGTGGAGCTGCACGAGCTGCGGCGCCTGCACGCAGCAGTGCCCGGTGGACATCGAGCACGTGGACCACATCGTGAACCTGCGCCGCCACCAGGTGTTGATGGAGTCGGCGTTCCCGAGCGAGCTTTCCAAGGTCTTCCGGGGCCTGGAGTCCAAGGGAAACCCGTGGAACGCGGCGGCCCGCAAGCGCATGGAGTGGGCCAAGGGCCTGGACTTCGACGTGCCAGTATTGGGGCAGGACGTGGAGGACGCCACCGAGGTCGACTACGTCATGTTCGTCGGCTGCGCCGGTGCTTTCGAGGACCGCGCCAAGAAGACCACAGCCGCGATCGCGGAGCTGCTCCACATCGCCGGCGTGCGCTTCGCGGTCCTGGGCAGCGGCGAAAGCTGCACGGGCGACCCGGCCAGGCGCGCCGGCAACGAGGTGCTGTTCCAACTGCTCGCCAGCGCCAACATCGAGGCGCTGCAGGAGGTAAAGGCCACCCGGATAGTCGTCTCCTGCGCCCACTGCTTCAACACGATCGCCCGCGAATACCCGCAACTGGGCGGCAAGTTCGAGGTGGTCCACCACACCCAGCTCTTGAACTCGCTGGTGCGCGAGGGACGGTTGCAGCCCGTCGCCCCGCCCGCGGACCAGGCCCGCCAGATCACCTTCCACGACCCGTGCTTCCTGGGACGCCACAACCAGGTGTACTCGCCGCCGCGCGAGCTGCTCGCTGCTAGTGGCGGTGCGGGGAACGTCGTCGAAATGCCGCGCAACCGCGAGCGCGCCCTGTGCTGTGGGGCGGGCGGCGCGCGCGTGTGGATGGAGGAGTCGCTGGGCGTCTCCATCGGGGCCACGCGCGCGGCAGAGGCGGCCTCCACCGGCGCCGAGGTAGTGGCCACGGCCTGCCCGTTCTGCACCACCATGCTCACCGACGGCACCAACAAGAACGCCGGCACCGAGGGCACGCCGCTGGAGGTACGTGACGTCGCCACCCTCATGCTGGAGGCGGTCCGCCGGGGCCTGCCCGCCAAGGAGCAGGAGGATTAGCCACTAGGCGGCGGTCTCCACCAGGAAGCCGTCCTCGTCCACGATCCGCCCGCCGGTGGCCAAAGCCAGGGCGGTGGCAGCTGCCTCGATCTGCTGGGCGGCCACGAGCCGGTCGCGGCGCACCGAGCGGGGCACGCGCACCGGGCCCGTCATCGTGTAGTCGTTGGGAATCCAGCGCAGCTGGTAGCAGACCACGCCCTGCGGGGCCCACTGCTCCCCCTGGATAACCAACGGCGGATGGGTCTCCCCCGTGGCCGTCAGGTCCACTTGGTAGGCGCGTCCCTTCAACCGCAGGTGGTAGCCCATGCGCACTGCGGGCAGCGCCAGGGCGGCCGCGTCGGCGGCGTCGGCGCGCGCGTGCAGCTGCGCGATCTCCTCCTCGCTCATGTGGGAGATCGCGGCGCGGGCCAAGGCGGCGGCACGGTTCTCTGCTCGCGAGCGCGCGGCGCTCGGCGCGGTCGGTTCCTCCTGCTCCACGGGCGCGAAGGGCAGGTGGACGGAGTCCAGGACGGCCATGGCGGCCGGGTCGTCCAGCCAGATCGGCGCGTACACGGTCATGTTCACGGCCGAGTCCGGGTCCGGCACGAACACGCCCGCCCCGGGGCGGTCCGCCGCGTCCGCCACCCGCACCGCACCCGCCAAGCGGCGGGCCATGCGACGCAGCATATTCAGCGCCACCAGCTCTGTGCCCGCCGGCACGGCGGAGGGGAACAGGTCCATCAGCGGATCCACGCCGTACAGGTGCACCGGCAGCGGGCCACCGCGCTGCGCCCGGCAGCGCAGCAGGTAGGCCTGGGCCGTCCACGCCGGCAGGTCCAGGGCCATCCGGGTGGCGGTATCCACCTGCCACGGGCCGGTCAGGCTGGCCTCCCCCGTCAGGTGAAGCATGCCCGGCATCAACCAGCCCGCCTCCGGGTCCAGCGACACCGCCAGGGCCTCGATCTCCTCCGCGTCCACGTCCTCCGCCAGCGCCAGCAGCGTGAACGCCCGGCCGGTTTCGAGCTCAAGCAGGTCCATGGGTTAGTTCTCCTTCCGGCTGGCCGGGGAGGAGGGCAGCACGGTCGAGTAGGCGCCGGCGGCAGCGTCGTCCACCCCAGCGGGGCGCGGCAGGTAGCCGGCGGAGACGTCCGCGCGGGAGAAATTCAGGTGGGAGCGGGAGGCGGTGGGGCCGCGCTGGCCCTGGTAGCGCGAGCCCTGCGCGCCCTGCCCGTACGGGGCCTGCGCAGGAGAGGAGAGCTGGAAGAAGCAGAGCTGGCCCACCTTCATGCCCGGCCACAGCAGGATCGGCATGGTGGCGGTGTTGGAGAGTTCCAGGGTGATGTGGCCGGTGAATCCGGGGTCGATGAAGCCGGCCGTAGAGTGGGTGAGCAGGCCCAGACGGCCCAGGGAGCTCTTGCCCTCCAGGCGGGCAGCGATGCTGTCGCCGAGGCGGACCAGCTCGAAGGTGGAGCCGAGCACGAACTCGCCCGGGTGCAACACGAAGGGCTTGGTGGGGTCCACCTCGATGAGGCGCGTCAAGTCGCTCTGATCGGCCGCCGGGTCGATCACCGGGTAGCGATGGTTGTCGAAGAGGCGGAAGTAGCGGTCCAGGTGGACGTCCACGCTGGAGGGCTGCACCATCTGGGGGTCCCACGGGTCCAGGGCGATCTGGCCAGTGGCTACGTGGGCGCGGATGTCTCGATCAGAAAGCAGCATGGGGTCAATTATCGCCGCCGCCGCACGCTAGGCGCAGGGCCCGGAAGGCCCGAGTTTTGATCGCGGGCGGCTGGGCGCGCCTGCGCCGGGGTGCAGAGTGGCGCTAAACGGGACGGCGGGTTAGACTGTGGCCGCACGTCACCAGACGAGCTGCGGGCGTAGTTCATCGGTAGAATGGAAGCTTCCCAAGCTTCAGAGGCGGGTTCGATTCCCGTCGCCCGCTCTAGGGAAAATCCCCGGCAGGAACACTGCCGGGGTATTGTT